>JAWLFY010000217.1:0-6601 GCA_041685355.1 Pirellulaceae bacterium
AGCAGGCCCGTTCAAGATTTCGCTCGCCCAGTGGTCGCTGAACCGGCAGTTTTTTGGGCGGGGCGGCGCCGAAAAGATGGACCCGCTCGACTTCGCCGTGATCGCCAAGAATCGATGTGGGATCGACGCGGTCGAATACGTCAATCAGTTCTACTTCGACGTGGTGAACCGACCGGGTTACCTCGCCGAGTTGAAGAAGCGGGCCGACGGCGAAGGGGTCAAGAGCTTGTTGATCATGTGTGACCGCGAGGGAAACCTTGGCGACCCGGACACCAAGAAGCGGATCACCGCCGTGCGGAACCACATCAAGTGGCTCGAATGGGCGGCCGAACTCGGCTGCCACTCGATTCGCGTCAATGCCGCCTCGGATCGCGGTCGCTCGTATCGCGAACAACAAGACCTCGCGGTCGACGGCCTCCGCCGGCTTTGCGAGATCGGGGACACCTACGGGCTGAACGTGATCGTCGAGAACCACGGCGGCCTGTCGAGCCACGGGCGATGGCTCCGCGAGGTGATGGAACGGGTCGATCACCCGCGCGTCGGCACACTCCCCGATTTCGGCAACTTCTACATCCAACGGGGCGGCGGCGACACGATCCCCTTGGAGTACGACCGGTACCTCGGCACCCACGAGCTGATGCCGTTCGCCAAGGGGGTCAGCGCCAAGGCACACGCGTTCGATGACGAAGGGAACGAGGTGCGGACCGACTTTGAGCGGATGATGAAGGTCGTTTACGAGTCCGATTTCCGGGGTCACGTCGGGATCGAATTCGAAGGCCCGTCCGATTCGTTCGAGGGGATCGAAAAGACGAAGCAGTTATTGCTCCGCGTCAGCAAGCGATTGGCCAGCTGAGTGGCCGACCAAGCGATGCCCGGTGATGCGATGCCCCATGACGCGATAGCCGGTGACGGGGACGATCGCACGGCGGGCGATCCCGACGGCGTGATCGCTTCGGGAACCGGGACGCGTCGTCTCCGCCGATCGCCGCTCCGTCCGTTATACGGCGCGATGCCCAAACGGGTCGCGGCGTACCTCGACGAGGCGGCGCGGGTCGCCCGAGGGATCGACTGTTTCGATTACGTCCCGAGCAGCCCGGCGACGCTTTTGGCGCATCTGGACGCGCTCCCCCGCGGACGGTTCTGTGAGTGGGGCAGCGGGATCGGGAACGGGGTCGCCGCCGCCGCCGCGCTCGGGTTCGAAGCGGTCGGGATCGAGCTCGATCGGCGGCTCGTCGAGGCGTCACGGCGGTTGCTCGAACGTCACGGCTTTGCGGCCGGCGAGTCGCCAAGGCGAGACGCGGTGCCTGTGCGTGACGCGGTGCCTGTGCGTGACGCGGTGCCTGTGCGTGACGGGCCATCGGCGGAGGTGCGGCAAGGGGATTACCTGGCGTCGACGCCCGCCGCCGATGTGTACTTCGTGTATTGTTGGCCCGGCCAAGTGAGTCGCGTCCGTGAACGCTTCTTGGAACTCGCCCCGCCGACGGCATGTTTGCTGTTCGGAGAGGGGGCCGAGCGGATCGTCCGGTATCGCATCGTTTGACGGTTTGGCGATAGGATGACCGCTGGGCGGTCGGTCGGGTCGCCAGCGGAGAGGTTCTTGCGAGGCGTTTGCGATGCGCGGAGGTGATCGGGGTCCGGCGGGTAACCGAGGCGGAGAGAAAGCGAGCTGGCGGCGATCGGGACGCGGGACACCGCCGCCCCCGACGGTCGCGGGCCGTGACGTCGGTCATTCCGGTCGCGGACGCCGGGCGCTGTTGTTCCGCGTCAGCCTGCTCGTGACGCTGGCGCTCGGGTTGGGCTTCATGCTCGTCCAAGTGCTCCGCCGGGAGCCGGCCCGTGTGGTCCCGTTGATCGTCACCGCGGTGACGCGTTCGGGCCCGCGGCTCGACACCGACCCGATCCCGACGATGCCGAACCCCTACGCGACCGAGGACGTGGCTTGGCTATCCACCCGATTCGGTGACCCGCGGGCTTCGCAGAACGTTCGTCTGTTCGGCCGGCTCGAGGACCAAACCGGCGCGTTGAGCTATCAAACCGAGGAGTTGGTCAACGGGCTCACCGAGGCGCTCGGTCACCCCTCGTTAAAACCGGGGGGGCCACGGGGCGACATGGTCGCGGCGTTCGTGACCGCCCACGGGATGGTTCACCAAGGCGAACCTTGCTTGCTGATGGGCGACTCGGTCCCCGAAGATCCCGAATCGTGGGTCTCCGCGGAGTCGCTGTTTCGCGCGATGCTCGAGGCGACCGAACGGGGCGGAAGCGGGACAAGGGTCGTGCTGTTCCTCGACGCGACGCGGGGAGGCCGGTCGTGGGAATGGGGCGTGTTCGAGCAAGACTTCAACGAAGGCTGCGCGACGGTCCTGCGAAAGCTGGGGGACGACCGTCTCGCCGTGGTCGTCTCGGCCGATTCGGGCGAGCGAAGCTGGATCGATCCCCGCGCGGGCCGAAGTCTGTTCGTCGATTCGCTCGTCGACGTGATGTCCGGCGGCGGCGACCGGAACGAAGACGGCGAACTGACCCTCGGAGAGATGACGGAGTTCCTTCGCGAACAGGTGAGCTTACGCGCGGGGGCGATCTGGGACGCCGCGCAGCACCCGAGGTTACTCACCGATTGGGGAAGTGATTGGCTGTTCATGCACGAACCCGAACCGCGTCCGGCGCCCGAAGTTTCGCCACCGGACACGGCTGACCTCGAAAAAAGCTTCGCCCGTTGCGAGACGTTGTGGCGGCGGCATCGGACACTGCGGGGGGCACCCCATCCGCCATTGTCGACCGATCCGGTCCGCTGGGCCGAGTTGGAGCGTCGCTTAGCACGTCTCGAACGATTGGCGTTAGCCGGCCGTGGCTATCGCGACGAGTTCGACAACGTCGCGTCGACGTGCGACCGATTGCTGACGCGTTTTGAAGCGGGTTTGCCGGTCGCCCCGGGCGAGCCGACCGAGCGGTCGCTGCAGCGCTATCTTGCGGGGCCCGCCGTCACCGGGACCGAATCCGAACCGTCGGTCGACCCGGCGTGGCGGGCGGCTTGGGACGAAAAGCCGGTTCCCGACTCGGTGCCAAAAGGGATCACCGAATCGCAAGCGGTCGACCTGCTCGTCCCGTGGTTGGAATCGCGTCGCTACGACTTGGCGTCGCGCGGCGCCGCCGCCGCGCTGGTTGCAAACCGATTCGGCGGTCGGACACGGTTGTTGGAAACGCACCTGATCCGGATGTTGGCGGCCCCCGACCTGCGTGACGTCCCGGCCAAATCCGCCGCCTCGGTGATGACGTCGCTACGTGAAAGCCGCGACGCGATCTGGACCGATGACATCCGCGGCGCCTTTTGGGTCCACGCGGAGATCGACGAGGCGGAGCGAGACCGGATGGCGGCGGTCGACCGCTGGCTCGCGCAGGGATCCGTTGCCGCCGGCGCCCCCGCGTGGGACGACGGCGAACTCCCGAAGCGGTATGCGAAGATCCGTGAACGTGGCCGGATCGTGTCCGCCGCCTACCAACGCCGTGACGCGATGCTGCACGAGATCCCGAGAGTCACGGAGACCCTGTTGGCTGACGCCGAGGCGTTCGTGAATCAGGAACGGTCCTCGCCGACGTCACGGTTGGTCGCCCGCGCGATCTCAGCCGCGGCCACGTTGTCGGACCGGTTGCAGACCGACGACCGGGAACCACAGTCCGCCGACTGGGATCGGCTCGCGGCGGCGGTCGCGGAAGCGGATGCGGCGACCGACGCGTTACAGGCTCGGCTCGCCCAGCGGGTCGAGTCGGCGAGCGGGTTGCGGGCCGCGGACGAAGCGGGACTCCGTCAAGTCGACGCGCTGCTCGTCGGCTCGGGCGTTTCCGACCCCGAAGCTCGCGGCGCGCTTCACCGGCGGCTTATCGAACTGTTGAATCGAGACGTCGGCGAGGTCGGCCGGGTCGACCGGGCGGATACGGCGCGCCGCGAACCGATCGCGGCCGAGGTGACCGAGCTGATCGCCATCGACGGAAAGCCGCCGTGGCTGGCATGGCTCGATTCGCTCGCCCCCGATCCCGACCGCGAACCGTCGACGGGCGAAACCCTCGACCCCGCCACCACGTTCCGGACGCGGATACGTGAGTTCCGGTCGTCACCGGCGGGTCCCGACAGGGACCTTTCGGCGATCCTTCGTACCCCTGCCGAACAGACGCGAGCCGGAAAACCGATCGCCGCGGTCCGCCGCCAACTGGACGAGCTCGAGCGTCAGGTCCGCGGCCGGACGATCCTGTTGGGCAGCAGCCCGCCCGCGCTTACCGGGGTCACGACGACCCGGTTCGCCGTCGACCTGCAGCTGGCGTTGCTGCTCCATGCGGCGCGAACCCTCGACGAGTTCTGGTGCGAATCGGTCGAAGGGGGCCCGGCGTTCTTCACGTCGGCGGCCCGGCGGCTGATGAAACCGCTGATCGTCGACCCCGAGTTGAGGCTGGAGCCGAAAGTGTCCGGACGTGACCTTCGACAATTGTTGGCCGAACGCCGGGCCGCCGCCGAAGGAGGGTCGACGCTTCGTGCCGAACCGGTCGATCGGGCCGCGGCACCGCTCTATAAGTTGGTCGCCGGCCAAACCCTCCCGCTGCGGCTCGACGATGCCGACCGAGTCCCGGAAGGCTTCGCGGCGGTCTGGTCCCCGGACGAAGGTGACGCGTCGGGTTTGCTCGGCGTCGGCGGAACGTCCGACGCGGCGACGATCGAGATGAAGATTCCGAGCGACCTGCCCAGCGATCGCCAACGGCTGGAAGTGCGAACCTTCTTTCGTGGGTTGCGGCGTCCCGGCGGGATGTCGCTTCGGCACCTGGTCGATCCGGAGGCGACCGTTTATCGGCTTCCCGAACACGCCGCCCCCGAAGTCGTCGTCTCCCGCGATGACCCCGCCCCCGTCCCGGTCGTCGTGGTCATCGATTGCTCCAATTCGATGAACTCGCCGCAGGGGGCTCCGGTCGCCCGCACCCGTTTGGGGATGGCGCGAACCGCGGTCCGTGATTTTCTCGCCGGCCACGTCGACAAGGGGCAAATCACCGCCGGGCTCGTGCTGTTCGGACACCGCTTCGGTTGGTCGCTCGACGAGCAGTCGGGCAATCTCGTCGCCGACGGTCGGGACGGCGAGGGGCTGACTCGCTTCAAGGTGTTCCGGATGCAGGGGGACACGGCTCAGGCCTTGACGTCGAAAACGCTCGACTCGGCCGCAGGCGAGAACCCGAATCGTGACGTCGAATCGGTCATCGGGCTCAAACGGTCGCCGCTTTCGAAAGACGATTTTCAAGACGTGGTGCGGTTGCTCGACCGGGTCTCTGCGGTCGGGACGACGCCGACGTATCAAGCGGTCATCGAAGCGTACAACATGCTCGGCGAACGCGACTCGGGACACGTGGTCGTGTTGACCGACGGCGAGCCGTTCCTCGTCGGCGCGGGGACTCGGGAATACGGCCCGCGGATCGATCGGCTCCAGCGAGACTTCGCGGACCGAGCGTCAACGCTTCACCGTCAAAAGCCCGACGTGCGGCTGACGTTTGTCAACTTCAAGGACCGCGGCGAATCGGACGACGCGGTGATCCGTGACCTCAAGCGTTACTTCCCACAGGCGACCTTCGAACCGGCGATCGGCGGCGAGGAATTGCTGGACGTGCTCGAACGGTCGGTGCGAAACCCGACGGCGGTTTGGAAGCGAAACGCGGAACCTGTCAGCCGACGGTTTGACTTCGCCGTCCCCGGCCGGGTCGACCCTTGGCCGCCCGCAGGCATGCGGGTCGAGCCCGGGCGTCCCGTGCGACCGGCGATCCCGATGGAGATCGAAGTCGACGCCGGGGCGACGGGAGCGGCAGGTGGTGCCGCGGTGGCGTCGGTCCGTGTCGAGGGTGGCGAACGGTTCGACCTGCACCTCGCCGACGGTCGACTGCGGCACCGGCCCTATGCACAGCTCGACCTGAACGTCAACGCCCGGCTCGAACTCCGTGGCGGCGACGCCGACCGCTACGACGTGTTCGCTCTGCTCCCCGACCTGAACAACAACCGCGGCTTGACACTCCCGTTGGTCGTCCAGAACCGTGACCCTCGCGCGTTCACGCCCCGGCCGGTCGATGCGTGGGTCGATCTGATCGGGTTCAACCGGGATCGGCCGCGGGGAGAGCGGGTGACCTACTCGATCAGTTTCCCCGAATATCAATCGCGGCAACCGGTCCCCGTGTTGCTCGCCCGTGTCCGCGATTGGCCGACGTGGGCGGACCGAGTCCAGATCCGCGGCTGGTTCCGATTCGTGGGGCCCGCCGCGAAACGCGTCGACCTTTCGCTCGACGCGCCCTCGGATTCGGAATCTCGTCAAACGCTTCCCGACATCGACGGGGTCACGTTTCGCGTCGATCGGAAACGCACCGACGACGGTGGCGTCCGCGTCACCGTGATCGAAGAGTACTCCGCGGACACATCGGTCCACCGCTTGCGGCTCGTCACCGAGCCGCTTCCCGCGTCCGCCGTCGTTTCCCACTATCCCGACGAAGGGGTGGTCGAACGGGTGTTCAAGTTCGAACGCCCCGTGGAAGGTCTTCGCGTCTTGGTGAGCGACCGGGCATGGATCGAGGAGGGGGCGGCAACCAACGC
>JAWLFY010000062.1:0-26639 GCA_041685355.1 Pirellulaceae bacterium
TCGGAGACAGAGCCTCGGCCTATCCCCGCGTTTGGCCGGCCGGGGCGGGGGGACGCTTTGGGGTGTAGAGACAGCAGTTTTCGGGACAGACGTCGTGCCACGGACCGAGCGAGCCGAGGGCGGGGCGTTCGCTCGCCCGGCCGATCCGTTCCTCGACCAGTTGCCGGATCATCCTGACGAACGCCGGGTGGGTCCCCGCGGTCCCGGCGCGTGCCATCGCGATCCCCAGGTTGCGACACTTCTCAGCCGCCTCGTCGTCCAAGTCGTACATCACTTCCATGTGGTCGCTGATGAAGCCGATCGGGACGATCACGAGGTCACCCGTTTCGCCGCGTTCGGCCCGCGTCTCGATCGCGTCACAGACGTCGGGCTCGAGCCACGGTTGCTGGGGCGGCCCGCTACGGCTTTGAAAAACGAGTGTCCAGTCGGCCGCGCCGACGGTCTCGGCGACTAAACGGCACGATTCACGAAGTTGTCTTTCGTAATCACTGTTCTCCGCCATCCCGAGCGGGATGCTGTGGGCGGTAAACATGATCGTCACGTCGGCGGGCGGGCGGGCCAACGAGTCGGCCGCCTCGCGGACCCGGTCGGACATCGCTTCGATGAACCCCGGGTGGTTGAACCCCATGCGGACCTTCTCGACTTGCGGGGCATCGTCCCCGACCGCCGCCCGGGCTTCGATCAGATTCTCACGGTACTGGCGACACCCGCTGTAGCAGCTGAACATGCTGGTGAAGAACGCGATCGCTCGTCGGCACCCGTCGTCACGCATTTGGCGGAGCGTGTCGGCGAAGTAGGGCTTCCAGTTCCGGTTACCCCAGTAGATCGGCAGGTCAATTTGGGCGTCGCGGAACTCGCCGCGGATCGCCTCGAGGAGCTGGCGATTTTGCTCGTTGATCGGGCTGACGCCGCCAAAGCTCTGATAGTGCTCGGCGACTTCCAGCATCCGCTCGCGGGGGACGTTCTTTCCCCGCAACACGTTTTCGAGAAACGGCATCACGTCGTCGGGACCTTCGGGTCCGCCGAACGACACCAGGAGAAACGCGTCGTAGGGGGGCCGATCTCCGCGGGAAGATTCCGCCGTCGAAGACTGAGGGTCTGACGAAGAATTCGGGCGGGCTGTCCCGGTGAGAGCTTGAGAGGGGCGTGCGTGGTGGTTCGGCTCAGCGGTCATCGACTTGCAAAAATTTGGAGTGGGGAGCCCAACGCCGACCTCAGCGGCGGCGACGGGAGATCAAACCGAGGATGGCGACAAAGAGCGCCGAACCGATGATCGACCAGATCACCGGGAACGGACGGCCGCCGATCGTGATCGGCAACATTTCGGGCAGGTCCAGTAATTTCTTGAGCCACAGCCCAAGCAGGGCACCGATGAAACCGAGCGCGATCGAGACGAGGCACCCGCCGCGGCCGAATCCGCCGAGGGCTTGGCCGATCGAGCCGCAAACGCCGGCGACGACAAGCAGCATCAGGAATTCCAGAACCGACATCACGAAAAACCGAATGGAGGGGAGACCGGGGTCGACAGGGACGGCTCGCGACCGAGTCTGGACGCCCGTTCGAATCGGGACGGACCTCGGGACCGGCGGATGCGAGGGGCGTCCTGTCCGGCTCGGCGATTCGGGCCGGCACGACGCGAGCCGCATTGTAGACCGGTTCTCGAGGAATTTGAGTCGAGATCGTGAGGAACCCCTGGGCCTTGTCGCGTGTCATCGGTGAGAATGGGGAGGGCAAACTTTCACGCTTGCCAGCCCTGGCGTAAGAAGCATTGCCAGCCCTGGCGAAATCAGAAAGCGTCGCCTCGCCCCCGCGTTGCGTCCTATCGTCAGTACTCTCTCGCCTTGTCAACCATGAGCACGCCTTGTCAACCATGAGCGAACCGTTCGACCCTGACACACCGAACATCGACTGTCCCGCGATCGGCCCGCCGACCGGCGATCCCGAGCCGCACCCGTTCGAGGTGAAGCTGGCGTCCCGGGTCGACCGCTTGCCGCCGTACATGTTTGGGCGGATCAACACTTCGCTTTACCAGAAGCGTCGGGCCGGCGACGACGTGATCGACTTGGGGATGGGGAACCCGTCCGACCCCCCCGACCCGATCGTGATCCAGAAGTTGGCGGACGCCGCCGCGGACGTCGGGAACCACGGGTACAGCAAGTCGAACGGCATCGTGAACCTGCGGCGGGAGGTGGCCGGCAAGTATCACCGTCGGTACGGCGTACGGCTCGACCCGGAGACGGAAATCATCGCGTGTTTGGGGAGCAAGGAAGGGTTCTCCCACATGTGTCTGGCGCTGATGGGCCCCGGGGACACGGCGATGATCCCGTCGCCGTATTTTCCGGTTCACATGTACGGTGTGATTCTCGCGTCGGGGAACGTCGTGGCGCTCGACGTCGCGGACCCGGACACGTTCCTCCGAAACGTCGCCTACACGTGTGAGAATCTGACGCCGCGGCCGAAGGTGTTGATCGTCAACTATCCGCACAACCCGTCATCGGCGGTCGTCGAGGCGTCGTTCTTCGTCGACGTCGTCCGGCTGGCGAAAAAGTACGGTTTCATGGTGATCCACGACTTCGCGTACGCGGACGTCGCGTTCGACGGGTACCGCCCGCCAAGTTTTCTGGCGGCGGCCGGGGCGCGCGACGTGGGGGTCGAATTCACCACGATGAGCAAGGGCTACAACATGGCCGGGTGGCGGGTCGGATTCTGTGCCGGCAACGCCGAGATGGTCCGCGGTCTGGGGACCATCAAGGGCTACTACGATTACGGGATGTTCCAAGCGATCCAGATCGCGGCGATCGTGGCGCTACGGGACACCGAGGCGACGGTCGAGCGGCAATCGGAGATTTACCAAGGTCGCCGGGACGTCCTCGTCGGAGGCCTTCGACGGCTCGGGTGGAAGGTCGAATCGCCCAAGGCCGGGATGTTCGTGTGGGCCGAGGTTCCCGAACCGTGGCGGGGCGCGATGAGTACGATGGACTTCGCGATGAAACTGCTGGAGGAGGGAAACGTCGCCGTCAGCCCTGGCAGCGGGTTCGGGGCGGCGGGCGAAGGCTATCTGCGGATGTCGCTGGTGGAGAACGAACATCGGCTCCGCCAAGCGGTTCGCCAGATCGCCAAGTGCCTGAGCCGACGCGAGTCCGCCGCCCCGGCAGCGTCGTAACTTTTCCTAACCTGCCAATTTCAGATTTTGGTCGGTGCCCGACGCCGGAATTTCCGATTGTACGAAAGAGGTCGGGAGGTTGCGGTGCCGCCCGAATGACGTCTTTGGGTTGGAACCGGTGGCGATTTTTTCGGCCCGGTCGCAGGCAGCAATCTGGAACGGCGGTGATCTGACTTGTCTCCGAAGGTCGACGACCGGACGCGTCCCGACGGGGGGCGGGCGACGATTCTGCCGTTTCCGCGTGAAACGGTGGTGTTGTTGCACGGGATGCTCGCCGGGCGGCGGAGCATGCGGCCGATCGAACGGATGCTGGTCGGCGAAGGCTATCGGGTCGTGAATTGGGGCTATCCCAGCCTCGCCGGATCGATCACCCGGCACGCCGACCGCCTCGGCCACGTCCTGGAGCGGCTCGATCAGGACCCCGGGACGACGGCGATCCACGCGGTGACGCACAGCATGGGGGGAGCCATTTTGCGGTGTGCCCTGCGTCAGCGGGCACCGGTGAAGACCGGGCGGATCGTGATGCTCGCCCCGCCGAACGCCGGTTCCCGGTTGGCGAGCTTGCCGCTGGGACCGTTCCGCCGTTGGTTACCTCAAATTGCCGAGCTATCGACCGCCGACGACAGCTTCATCAATCGGCTTCCCGAGCCGAGCGATTTTCAGGTCGGCGTCATCGCCGCCGACCGCGACTTCGTCGTCGACGTCGACGCGACCCGGTTGCGGTGCCAACACGACCATCTGGTGCTCGTCAGCACGCACCAAGGGTTACCGGTCCGTGCGGAGACGTCGCGGCACGTGTTGGCGTTTCTCCGCCGTGGCCGGTTCGCCGGCGCCGAGCACGTCCCGGCGATTCGGGTCCCACAGCTCGATGCGGCGTGAACGGTCAAACGGTGCCACCCATCAGGTCAAACGGTCAAACGGTGCCACCCATCAGGTCAAACGGTGCCGCGAGGTCATTCCCGCCGAGATCTGAACGACCTCGTGGCGGGTAGCCGCCTCACGTGGGGGCGAGACGCTGGCGTGCCTGGGCCGGGCGTCCGAGGATTCCTGGGCCGGGCATCCGAGGATTTTTTCCGATCGTCCCATCGCGTCCTGTTTCTGTGTGGCGATCGGTCGCGTGACGGGCGGGCGGCACGGTCGGAGCCGGCTACAATGGGCGTTTCGGGCTTCGATCCTGCACGCAACTGACGGCCGATCACTCCGTCCCCCCCTCCCGGAGGCTCCCCATCGTGACACGATTCGTTTCGCCCCTCGCCCTGTGCGGCTTGGCCCTCGTCGTCCTTGCTGGCGTCGCCTGCCGTCCTTCGAGTCAGTCGGACGGGAGTCTGCGGATCGCGGTGATCCCGAAAGGGACGAGTCACGAGTTTTGGAAATCGGTCCATTTCGGCGCGGAGAAGGCCGCTTCGGAGATCGGGGACGTCGAGATCCTTTGGCGAGGTCCGGTGGTCGAGTCGGACACGGGAAGCCAGATCGAGGTGGTGAAGGGGATGATCACCCGCCAAGTCGACGGGATCGTGTTGGCCCCGAACCAGAAAGGGGGACTCGTCGATTCGGTGAACGAAGCGATCACCGAGGGGATCCCGGTGGTGATCTTCGACAGCGGCCTCGACCCAGGCCCCGAGATCGTGAGCCACGTTTCGACCGACAATTTTAAAGGGGGACAAATGGCGGCCGATCGGATGGCCGAGGCGATCGACGAGCAAGGCAACGTGATCCTGCTTCGGTACTTGGCGGGCAGCGAGAGCACCGAGCGGCGTGAGGAGGGCTTTTTGGAGCGGATCGCGGAGTATCCCGACATCGAGGTCGTTTCGTCGGATCAGTACGCGGGGGACAACGCGACCTCGGCGAAGGAGAAGGTCGACCAGTTGCTCCAGATCCATGGGGACGACTTGGCGGGGATCTTTGCCGTTTGTGAACCGAACGCGAACGGGACGCTCGAGGCGCTCCGCAACGCGGGGCTCACCGGGGAGGTGAAACTGGTCGCGTTCGACCCCAGCGACGCGTTGATCGAAGGGCTGAAGGACGGATCGGTTTCCGGGATCGTCCTGCAGGATCCGATCGAGATGGGTTACCGATCGGTGATGACGTTGGTGGGGGCGATGCGGGGCGAATCGGCCGAGCCGTTCATTTCGACCGGCGAATACGTCGCCACGCCGGAGAACATGGATGACGAGCCGATCCGACAACTCCTTCGTCCGCAGTTGATGGAGCCGTGAGCGATCGCGTTTCGGATCGGGTTCGCCCGACGGATCCGCCACGGTTGCGGATGCGAGGGATCAGCAAACGGTTCGGTGCGACTCAGGCGCTCGACGACGTTTCGCTGACGGTCGGTCCCGGCGAGGTGCTCGCGTTGATCGGGGAGAACGGCGCCGGGAAGAGCACGCTGCTAAAGACGTTGAGCGGCGCCCACCTGCCGGATTCGGGGGCGATCGAGATCGATGGGGTACCGTTTCGTCCGAGCGGCCCGAGCGACGCGCGGCGATCGGGGGTCGCGATGATCTATCAAGAGCTCAACTTGGCGGCCGACCTGAGCGTCGAGGACAACGTGTTTTTGGGGCAACGCGGGGGGCGGTTCGGTTGGTTGCCGCGGTGGCGCCAGCGGGCTCGGGTGCGGGAGGCGTTGGCAACGGTCGGCCTGTCGGGGCTCGATCCCCGGGCGATGGCCGGAGATCAATCGGTCGCGACGTTGCAGCTGATCGAGGTTGCCCGGGCGCTGGTCAGCGATGCCCGGATCTTGTTGTTTGACGAGCCGACCAGTTCGCTGCCGCGGGCCGACGTGCGGCGGCTGTTCGAGATCATCGCGCGGCTCCGACGCGACGGGATCGGGATCGTCTACATCAGCCACTTCTTGGAGGAGGTTCGCGAGGTAGCCGACACGTACGAGGTGCTCCGCGACGGGCGGAACGTCGGGTCGGGTTCGATCACCGACATCAGCGACGCGGAGATCGTTCGGCTGATGGTCGGCCGCGACGTCGACGAGCTGTACCCGTCGGTCCCGCATCAGCCCGCGGAGCCGCGGGTCGACATCGATCGGCTCTCGGGGGCGAGGACGCCCCGCGACGTCACGGTGACGTTGCGGCGTGGCGAAATTTTTGGCATCGCCGGGCTGGTCGGTGCGGGCCGCACCGAGTTGCTGCGATGTCTGATGGGGCTCGACCACGTCCGCGGCGGGAGGGTGACGGTCGATGGCCGGCCGGTCGGACGCTCGGTCCGGGCCGCGATGCGGGCGGGGTTCGGATTGTTGTCGGAGGACCGCAAGTCGGAGGGGTTGGCGCAAAATTTGTCGCTCGTCGAGAACGTCACGATGGGAAGCCACGGACGTTACGCCCGCTTCGGTTGCGTCAACCTTCCTCGCCGCAACCGTGCGGCCCAACGGTGGCTCAAGCGGGTCGAGGTCAAGGCCGCCGGTCCGGACCAGCCGGTCGCGGAGTTGTCAGGCGGGAATCAGCAAAAGGTCGCGATCGCACGGATCCTTCACCAAGACGCCGAAGTGGTGATGCTGGACGAGCCGACCAAGGGGATCGACGTCGGGACGAAGGCGGAGATCTACCGGATGATGGGGCGGTTGGCGGCGGACGGCCGGACCGTCATCTTTGTCAGCTCGTATCTGCCCGAGTTGCTCGCCGTGTGCGACCGCCTCGGGGTGATCGCCCGCGGCCGACTTCGGGAGGTCCGCGACGCGGCCGATTGGACCGAAGAAGAGGTGATGTCGGTCGCGATCGCGACGGGTGATCCGGGCGAACCGTGTGATCCGGGCGAACCGTGTGATCCGGGCGAACCGTGTGATCCGGGCGAACCGTGTGATCCGGGCGAACCGTGTGATCCGGGCGAACATTGACGGACGCGAAGCCGACGGCAGGAACTCCCGCTGACTGCGAACCAAGATGTTGAACGCATTGGGCACGACCGCAAAGACGCTGCTGCGGGGCCGCCTCGGGCCGCTCGTCGCGTTGGTCGCGATCGTGTTGCTGTTCGGGATGGCGGACGGGGTCTGGGGCGGCGGCTATTTCCTGTCGCTCCGCAACGCCCGGGTGATCCTCAGTTCCGCCTCATTGGTCGCCGTCCCCGCGTTGGGGATGACGATCATCATCATTGCCGGCGGGATCGACTTGTCGGCCGGCACGGCGTTGACGCTGTGTGGGACCGTGTTGGCGGTCCAGCTCAAGAACGGGGAGGCTGCCGCGGGCGAGCCCGGGTTCGCGGCGATGGTGGCGACGGCGATCGCCGTGACGGTGATCACGGGGTGTCTTTGTGGGCTCGTCAACGGCGCGCTGATCAGCGCCACCGGAGTGGTCCCGTTCATCGTGACGCTCGGGACGATGACGATCTTCTTGGGCGTCGGGCAACTGATCGCCGACGAGTCGACGGTGTACGCGCCGAAGGAGAACATTCCGAACTGGCTCCAGTATTTGTGCTACACCGGTTCGCGTGGTGAGAACTACCTGATTCCCGGGGTTCAGATTCCGGCCAGCGCGTTGATCGCCGCGGTGCTCGGGGTATCGGTGTGGGGGTTGTTGGGGTTCACCGTGTTCGGACGGAACGTGTTCGCGATCGGGTCGAACGAGTCGACGGCTCGGCTGTGTGGGATCCACGTCCCGCTGACGACCGCCGCGGTTTACACGTTGGCGGGGTGCTTCACTGCGATCGGCGGCTTGCTCTATTTCGCGGACGTCAAGAACGGGAACCCGTCGGACGGCACGGGGAAAGAATTGGAGATCATCGCCGCGGTCGTGCTCGGCGGCGGCAGCCTACGGGGCGGCCGCGGTTCGGTCCTGGGGACGATCGTCGGGGCGCTGATCATCACGGTGATCCGCAGCGGCTGTGCACAGCTTTCGATCCCCAACACGTACACGCTGATCATCATCGGGGCGATCATCATCGTCGCGGTTGTCCTGGACCAATTGCGGCGAGGCTCTCCCGAGTGGTTGTTCCGCCGTCTTCCGGGGCGAGGGGCTTGAAGCCTTGCGAAAAGGTGGCGTCAGCGCCGGAAGCCGATGAACATGACACACCGCTGGCTCCGTTTGTCGCTTGGCCTTGTGACATGGTCCGTCGCGGTGGCAATGCTCGTCGGGTTCGGCCGCCGACAATCGGGAGCCGCCCCACACGCCGACGACACTTCGGTGATGCGGTACCTGATGTCAGCGGCCCGATCATCGACCGCACTCGACGCGAGCGGCCATGTCACGCGGGGCGTGCCCGTGTTCGCCGAAACGGGGGCGGGGGAGAGGGAAGCGGGGCAATCGAGGGTCCAAGCAGGGACGAATGCCGGAACGGGCGACCGGTGGCGACAAGTCGGCTACGTGCGGTCGGTCGAGCCGCGACCCTTTGATTCTTCGCATGGTGGGTCGCGAGCGGGCGGTCCGATGCGAAGTTCCGGGGACGTGGCGTCTTCGAGCGGCGACCGGCGTGTGACGATCCGTTGGCACGACGATCGGATCGATCCGGATCACGTCGAGTTGGTGTTGTATCGCCAGGGTGGCCGGTTGGAAGACGTGTTAGGAGTGATGTTTCCGGCGGAGAAGCGGGACCGGATTCGGGTGCTGTTAACCGAGGCGATGGCCCGGCACGGCGAACGGCTGACGGAGGCGTTGCGGCCGCTGGTCGAGCAGACATTCCGGGACTCGTTGCCGATCATCGAGGCAGAGTTCCGCGAATCGGTCGCCCGCCACCGCGAAGAGATCGACAGCCTCGGGGCGCGGCTTCGTCAAGAACTCGTCGCGGATCGTCTGGTGCCGCTGGTGAAGCAGGAGGTCTTGCCGATCGTCCGCGAGCACGCCCAGCCCCCGGTCGAACAGATCGGGCGGGAATTGTGGGACCGCGCGTCGCTGTGGCGGTTCGGGTGGCGGGCGATGTACGACAAAACGCCGCTGCCGCGACGCGACCTGGTGCGTGACGAGTGGGACCGATTCATCGACGAAGAGGCGATCCCGGTGCTCGAATCGCACGTCGACGATTTCGTGATTGCGGTCGAGCGGATCGTTGCCGACGTCGCCGCGAACCGGGCGGTCCGCGGCGAGTTGGCGGGCGAGCTGGACCGGTTGGCGCACGACCCGGAGGCGACCCGGTTGGCACGTTCGATTTTACGGGAGACGTTCGTCGAGAACCGGCGGCTCCGCCAGAGTTGGCGTGAGATTTGGACCTCCGAACCGGCGCGGGAGACGCTCGCGCGAGTCGGGGAGACGCTCGAGCCGACGATCCGACAGATCGGCGATGAGTTGTTCGGGACTCGTGAGGGCGGGATCCATCCCGACTTCGCCCGCGTGCTTCGGAGCCAAATTTTGAGGAAGGATCGGGCGTGGCTCGTCGCGCGGCCGCGAACTCGCGAGCCCGATCGCGATCCGGGGGCGACTTCCCCACCCTTGATCCGCCGGGCCGAGAACGCGATGAGTTATCCGGTGGTGTTTCTGGCCGACAAGGGGCGGGAGCCGACGCCGTGACGGGCGACGCGGAGACGCCGCCGCTACGTCTGATCGACGTCTCGCTCGCCGCGGCCGGACGTTCGCTACTCGACGGGACGACGGTCACGATCCCGGGCGGACAGATCACCGTCATCGTCGGGGCCAGCGGCGCGGGCAAGTCGGTGTTGCTGAGGACTCTGGCGGGGTTGCTTCCGCAGGACGGAGAGACGATCAGGTGGCGGGGGACGATCGACGAGGGGGAGGGTCGGCCGTTGCGGCGAGTCGGGATCGTGTTCCAGCAGTTCGCCCTGTTCGACGAGTTGTCGCCGCTGGGCAACGTGCAATTCGCGATCGACCATCGCGGCGGCGGGGGGCATCCGCCGGCACAGTCCGCGGCGTCGTGGCTCGATGAGCTGGGCGTCCCCCGTTCGACGCCGATCGCGGGGCTGAGCGGTGGCCAGAAACAACGTCTTGCGATCGCCCGAACGCTTGCCGCCGAGCCCGAGATCGTGTTGTACGACGAGCCGACGTCGGGGCTCGACGCCGCGAGTGGCCGGAAAGTGGCGGAGCGGATTCGGCAGACCCAACAGGCCCATCGCCGCACCAGCGTTGTCGTGACACACGACTATCAAACGCTGCTACCGATCGCCGACGAGGTGTTGCTGTTCGACACCGAACGGCGCGAGCTGCGGGCCGTTCCTCGCGATCAATGGGCCGAGATTCCTGAAAGGATGGAGCCGGCGGTGTCCGAGCCGACCGGCGGGGAAGCGGCGGATGGCGTGGAATCGGCGGGTGGCGTGTCCGGCTCGGCGACCGGTTCGGACCGTTCGTCGAGATCGGGGCCTGGGCCGGCGGTGGCGACGTGGGTTCGGCGGTTCGGGGGAGTGATCGAACGGTTCTTGGTGGCGACCGGGTCCGCGGTGTTGGCCGCGATTCGGCTGCCGTGGGACGGTTTTCCGAAGTTTCCGCGAACCCGCTGGGGGCTACGTTTCGTCTCGCATTACCTTCGGCTCGTCGGTGGCCCGTCGGCGTGGCTCTATTTGATCCTGGCGGGAATGATCGTCGGATTCACCAGTACCTACTTCACGTTTCGGTTCATGCCGTTCCGGTTGTACACCCAGCCGCTCTTGATCGATGAACTTTTGGGTTCGATCGGGTTCGCGTTGTACCGAGTCCTGGTCCCGGTGTTGGCGACGATCTTGATCGCGGCGCGGTGTGGGGCAGCGGTCGCGGCGGACGTCGGGGTGAAGCGTTACGGAGGTCAGGTCGACGCGTTGCGGACGCTCGGCGTCGGTCCCCAGCCTTACCTGCTGGCGCCGATCTTGATCGCGTTTCTGGTTGCGACGCCGCTTTTGGAATGGCTCGCCTACGCCTCGGCCCGTTGGGTTAGCCTGGTCACGTTCAGCTGGACCTATCCTTCGATCGGTCCGCATTTCTGGGCCCAACACTTCGACCGCAACCTCTACCCGACGGAGGGGAGCCGGTGGCCTTGGCCGCTGGTCCGTCCGGCGGACGGGTGGGGATGGGTGACGGCGAAGAATCTGCTTTGTGGTATCGGCACGGCCACGATCGCCTATTACCGGGGTCTCGCGCCGAAGGGGTCGGCCCGAGACGTCAGTGACGCGATCACCTCGACGGTGCTGTGGACGACGCTTTACGTGTTGGTGGTCCACTTCGTCGTCGCGTTGCTCGAATTTTGAAGGTCGTCGGGGCTTATCGGGCGAGGTCTATCGGGCGAGGTCTATCGGACGGGGCTATCGGATGGGGGCAGTCGAGCGTTCCCAGTCCTTCAGCTGTTTCTCGAGCCGGTCGCGGAGGTCGGGACGCCGTGACGCCAGGTTGGTTGTTTCGGTCGGGTCGTTACCGAGATCGAACAGCCAACGTTCGGCCTCGTCGCCTTCATGCCGCACGATGAGTTTGTGGTTACCGTCGCGGAACGCTCGCCACGTCAGATCACCACGGCGATATCTCCAGCCCAGTTGTCGGGGGATATCGGATCGCCGATGACGGACGTGGTCGAGGATGTCGATCCCGTCGAGCGGCTTTCCGTCGGGGACGTCGACGCCGGCGGCGTTGAGAAAGCTGTGGGTCACGTCCATCAATGTGGCGACTTGAGTCGACACCTTTCCCGCCTCGAGGACGCCGGGCCAGCGGACGAGACAGGGGACGCGGATACCGCCTTCGAACAGCGTGCTCTTGTAGTCACGCCACGGGGTGTTGAGCCCTGGGGGCATCGCGCCGTGGTCGCTGGCGAAGACGAAAATCGTGTTCCCCGCTTGCCCGTTTTCCTCGAGCGTTTTCAGCAGCTGGCCGACGCTGTCGTCGAGCGATTCGAGCATCGCGAGGTAGCCGTCTCGGGTTCCCTCCGTCCACGTCTCCGCGGTCGGTTCGGGGTCGCGATCTTTCGGACCTTGAAACGGAAAATGCGGCGCGGCGTGAGACACGAACAGGAAGAACGGGCGGTCGTCGTTGTCGCCGTGCCGGTTCAAGAAGTCAACCGAGTCTTCGGTGATCAGGTCGGTCATGTAGCCTTCGCGGTCGACCGGCTGGCGGCCGCGAAGGTAGACGTCCAAGTCCGAAAGTTCGTGATGCCGAAAGTACGCGACGTTGCCGCCGAGGAACCCGGTGAACTCGTCGAAACCTTGATCGAGCGGATGGAACTTCGGCTCGTATCCGAGGTGCCATTTCCCGAAGATCGCGTTGGAATAACCGGCTGAGTTGAGGGCCGGAGCGAGCACGGCCATCTCGGGCGGCAGACCTAACTCGCCGCGTTGGGCGAGTTCGATCGCGTCGTCGTAGCGGCCCACGTTGCCGGTCCCGATCGCGCATTCCAGCCCGCCGACGCGTTGCGGATAGCGTCCGGTCAGGAACGCGGTCCGTGACGGCGTGCACTGCGGCGCGACGGCATAACAGTTGGTGAACTTGATCCCTTCATGCGACAGCCGGTCGATGTTCGGCGTGCGGGCGTCGGGGGCGCCGTAGCAGCGGACGTCGGCGTACCCAAGGTCGTCCGCCAACACGAACACGATATTCGGCGGAGTCTCCGCGGCGGTCCCCGACGCGTGGGGCATCAGCCCCGGGGCGAACGCGACAAGAATGAAGTGAAAGAACCGAAGGGGGCGAATCGTGTGGATGTCCATGCGAGCCACGTTATCCGCAACGACATCCGGCGGCAAGCAAATCGCTGCGCGGCGGCAAGCCAATCGGGGGAGCGCTCTCGGCGCGGGGGGAGCGGTGTCGACGGATGGTCGATCAACCGGTAGCGTTAGCCATGATGATCGTACCCGCAACACTTTGGAGACGCACGCGATGGCGATTCCCCACGCCCAGCCCAACGAGCCGGTGGACGTGCGTCCGTTCGGTGAAGGGCTATCCCAACAGGCCACCCGAACACTCTTCAAATCGGAACAACTTGAAGCGTTGAGGCTGGTGATGCCCGCGGGCAAGGTGATCGCCGAGCATTCCGCGCCGGGGGAGATCACGGTGCATTGTTTGGAAGGACGGGTCGCGTTCACCTCGGACGGGACGACGCACCAGTTGGGGGCCGGTGAATTGCTGTACCTGAAATCGGGACGGCCCCACTCGCTCGAGGCGATCGAAGACGCGTCGGTGCTGGTCACCCTGGTCGTATCCGGGAAGCGATCGTGAGCTCGGATCGAGATGACTCAGGTCATCCGCCGAAAAATCAGCGATCGCACGTCGGTTCTGGGGGCGTCGGTTGCGGGGCGCCCCAGCCGCCGCCACCGGGAGTTTCGAGCCGAAGCCGGTCGCCGGGGCGGACGTCGAAGGTCGCGGTCGGCTCGAGCTCGGTCGACCGGCCGTCCCGGATCAGGCGATTGAGTCCTGACTTTCCGGGTTCGCCGCCGGACATCCCATAAGGCGTCGTGGTACGGCGGCTGGTAATCAGCGAGACCGTCAGCGGCCGGAGAAACTCGAGCTCGCGGACGATGCCGTTCCCTCCCCGGCGGACGCCCGTCCCGCCGCTGTTGGCTCGGATCGAGAACTCCAGGAGCCGCACCGGGAGCCTCGACTCGAGGACTTCCGGGTCGGTGATCCGGGTGTTGGTCATGTGCGAGTGGACCGCGTCGGCGCCGTCGGCTTCGGCCGTCGCGCCGCTGCCGCCGCCGATCGTCTCGTAGTAGCCGAAGGTGGCGTCCCCGATCAGCAGGTTGTTCATCGTCCCCTGCGATGCGGCCGCGGCATGGAGCGCCCCGAGCAGCACGTCGACGACCCGTTGGCTCGTTTCGACGTTCCCGGCGACGACCGCCGCGCAGGTCTCGGGCGACGTCCCCGCGGGCGGGTCGAGCAACCCGCGGGGAATTTTCAAGTCGACGTCGCGGAGCACCCCTTCGCACAGCGGCAACTCCGACCCGGTGATCGAACGCAACACGTACATCGTGGCGGCCGTGACGATCGACGGAGTGGCGTTGAAGCCGTGCGGGTGCACCGCTCCGGTTCCGGCAAAGTCGATCGTCAGCCGTCCGCCGTGGCGTTCGATACGAACGGCGACCGGGGTGCCGTCGTCGAGCGAGTCGTGAAACCGCCGCGGCTGGTCGGGCTGCGTCGCGATCCATCCGCTGATCGCGTCGCCGGCCAACTCGAGTAGCCTTCGCATCATGCGGTCGACGGTCTCGACGCCGAGACGGGTCGCAAGTTCGATCAGGTCGCGCGTCCCTTCGTGCCCCGCCGCCGCCTGCGCCGCGACGTCCGCCAGGTTTTCGTCGATGTTTCGCGAAGGGTATCGCCCCGACGCCAACCGTTCCCGGAGTTCCGCTTCGAATGACGCTCCGTTGCGAACGAGTGCGAAATCGCGGATCACCACCCCCTCCTCGGCGAGGGACGTCGCGTCGGGGGGCATCGATCCGGGGGTCCGCCCGCCGATCTCCGCGTGGTGCGCCCGCGAGGCGACAAAGAAATCGGGGCGGCGAGTTCGCGAAACGAACACGGGGGTCACGAGCGTCACGTCGGGAAGGTGGGAGCCGCCCGAGTACGGGTCGTTGCTAAGGTAGCAATCGCCGGGGCTCATCTCCGGAAAGACCTCGATCATGCGTCGGACGGTGTGCCCCATCGCTCCGAGGTGAACCGGGACGTGCGGCGCGTTGGCGACGAGTGATCCGTCGCCGCGGAACACGGCGCAGCTGTAATCACGTCGTTCCTTCACGTTGACGCTGACCGCGGTCCGCCGAAGCGTCTCCCCCATCGCGTCGGCGATCCCTTGAAGCCGCCGGGCGACGACCTCGACCAACACGGGGTCGTCCGAGTCCTGGTCAATGCCACCGCTTTCGGTTGATCGCTCGGCGGTGGCGTCGCGTCGAGATCGTTCGGGCGGGTCGACATCGACGGGAAATAGTTCGATCACGCCGCCGTCGCGGACGCTCCCCTGCCATCCGGGCTCGACAATCAAGGTGCTTGTCTCGCTGGCGATCACTTGCGGCCCGACGACCGGGTCTCCGTCGGTCAACGCGTCGCGGTCGACAAGTTCCGCGTCAACCAGCGCGCCGCGGTGCCAAAACCGCGTCCACGATCGTTTCACCTCGGACCGTGCCGTGTGTCGAGGAACCGGAGGCTTCGACGGGAGTGTTGCCTCGCAGCGGATCGCGACCAGTTCGACGGTGTGTTCGGGCCGCTCGTAACCGAACACGCCCCGGTGTTTTTCGGCGAAACGGGTTCGCAGCGTCGACTTCGGTTCGAGCGCGACCGCGAGACTCGAGTCGGTCCCCGAGTAGCGAAGGTCGCATTCCCAGCTCAATTCGGGACGCCGCGTGCCGTCGTGTTCGGGACGGAGTTCCTGCTCGGCTTGTTCTCCGATTTCCGCCACGATCGGATCGGCGAAGGCCCAAACGTCGTCATCGAGCGGCCGATAGATCCCGCGGGTGACGACCCGTCCGACATCGGCGAGCCCGATCCCGAGGGCGCTCAGCATGGCGGCGTCGGGGTGATCCAGGACGCGAGGCATGCCGAGCGTCGCGGCGACCCGACAGAGATGTTGCCCCGCGGCGCCTCCGAACCCCACCAAGCACATTTCACGGACGTCGTTCCCCTCGGACGTGCTCACCGCGCGCACCGCTTCGGCCATATGGGTCACGGCGATCTCGAAAAATCCCTCGGCCAGTTCTTCGGGGGATTCGAAAGGCTGTGGCACCCGCGTTTCGATTTCGCGAAGCCGGGCCCGAGCCGCCCGTCGGTCGAGCGGAAACGGGAACCGTTCGACCGGGACCCGTCCCAGGATCAGGTTCACGTCGGTGAGCGTGAGCGGGCCGCCGCGACCGTAACATGCCGGGCCCGGGTCGGCCGCCGCACTGTCGGGGCCGACGACAAGGCGGCCACCGGCGTCCGACGTCGCGCCACGGAAGTCGCACACCGAACCGCCGCCGGCGGCGACCGTGTGGATGTCCATCATCGGGGTCATCACCCGAATCCCGGCGACGCGGGATTCGTAGCGGCGGCCGACTTGGCCCTGAAATCGGCTGACGTCGGTGCTCGTGCCCCCCATGTCGAGCCCGATCGCCGCCTCCAATCCGGTCGACCGCGCCACGTGCCCGAGCGCGACGACGCCCCCGGCGGGGCCCGACAGAATGCTATCGCGGCCGCGAAAACCGGCCGGCGCCATCAGGTTCCCGCCGCTGGTCATCAGCCGCAATCGGCAACGCCCGTCGCCGCCGAACTGGTCCCACACGCGGGCCACGTAGGCGGACAGCACGGGGTTGAGATAGGCATCGAGCGTCGCCGTTTCGGCTCGCGAGACGACCTTGATCAGCGGGGCGACCTCGGCCGAGCGGCTGATCTCGGTGAACCCGACCTCGCGGGCGATCCGCTCGCATCGACGTTCGTGCACGTCGTCGACGTGGGCGTGAAGCAGACAGATCGCCAACGATTCGACCCCCGTGGCTCGCAGCGCTCGCAGCTCGCGTCGGAGCCGCGATTCGTCGAGCGGCTGCAAGACGCGACCGGCCGCATCGAGCCGACCGTCCACCTCGACCACGCGTCGCGTCAGCGGCGCGGGCTTACGAATCGCCAACGCGAACAGGTCGGGACGGTCTTGTTCACCAATCTTCATCAGGTCGCGGAACCCGCGCGTGACGAGCAGGGCGGTGTCCGCCCCGCCGCGGGTCAGCAGCGCGTTCGTCCCGCGAGTCGTCCCGAGTCGGACCTCCGACTCGGGGAGCGGCTCGCGGAGCGGAACGCCGAGCAGCATCCGCGCGGCGAGAACCGGCGCTTCCAAACCGGCGTCGAGCTCGATCAGGGTTCCCTCGGCGACCCGAGCCGGGAGCTCGCGGTCGGTTTCGATCTGCCCACGGTTCGTTTGGAAACCGGTGGCTTGACCGATCACCCGGCGGCTACCGTCGGGATCGATCTCGGCAATCGAAGCCCCAACCCAAAACCGGTCGATGGCCGGTCCCGGGAGTTGCCCGATCCGCACCCCCGTCGCTTCAACCCGCTCAAGAACCGGGACGCGGACGATGCCACTACTGAGCACCTTCGTGACGGTGCAGCGGCCATCGCGTGTCACGAAGCAATCGGTGAACGTGCCGCCGACGTCGGCCCAAACCTCGATCACACCAACCAACCGAGGACGAGCAGGACCGCGAAAATGACCGCCATGAAACCGGTGATCCAACGGGCCGTGTTGAACGCGTGATGCAAAATCAGCGACGTGTCTTCATGCCGGGTGGCACCGAACACCAACGAAATCGCAATGATCAGCGGGACGTAATAGAGCAGATACGTTGGCGAAATGGAGAGCATCGGGCTGCCGGGGCGTGGGTGACGGTCGGGAACGGATTCGTCGGGGGGGAATCGGTGGGCTGGACGTACGGACCGAGTCAAGACTCCGTGTGGGTGGGCTACGTCGCATCCGCGTTCGCTGATTTCCCTTGCCGGGACGCGTTTTCCTCGGCGGCGTCTGCCTTGCGACGACCGCTGATCGGGACCGCCAACGGGCCGGCGAACGCGTCGTACACGACCAAGATGTTCAGCAGCCCCGCGATCATCGTGTACCACGTCCCCATCTCGTATCCCGCCCCGTGACGGGCGTACCACGCCGCCACCTCGTCCGGTTCCGATTCGAACACCGGCCGCAGTGGCGGCGCCATGAAACCGCCCCATAGCGGCTCGTACGCGTCCACCGTCCTCCCGTTGACCGTGGCGCGACGCATCCGGTCGCCCTGGATCAACGCCGGCAAAGCGGCGGCCCCGACGCCGGCTTGAAGGATGTAGTGCCACCGCTTGTCGCCGGGCTGCCACGACGCGTACACCACACGCCCCCCCCCGAGGGCGAATCCCAAGATCCACGTACATAGGATGCACACGACGAACAGACTCCCCTTCGCATGCCGTCGCTGATAAAAGTGCCCGGCGCCGGGCACCAGCCAAGCGAGCAGCGCCGCGAGGCCGCGATGGCGGAGGTCGATGCGGATCTGATCCACTTCGATCACGTTGGGGTTGATCGACGGCATGGAGATGTTAGGCCAAGCGGGAAACGGTGAGGCGATGGCAACGGGGACACGGAACCCCCATGACTTTCAGGGGCACCGATCCTTTCATTGTGCGAAAAACCCCGTCGGGACGATAGATGAGTCGCACCCGCTCTTGACCCGCGGTTGACGCTTCCCGTATCCGCGAAACATCCCGTCGTCGCGAGACACGCCGTACGTGACGTGCGGGACGGAAAGCGCGGCGTGCGGACCGGAAAGCGCGGCGTGCGGACCGGAAAGCGCGGCGAGACGGAATTCGACGGTCGACGCCCACTTTGACCGCGCGCCCTCCCGCCGCGGCCCCTCCCGTCGCGGACGCCTCACTCTCCCACACCTGTTCCCCTCCCGAAGGATCGAAGACCGTGATGAACCGAAATCTCAATCGAATCGGATTGCTGTGCGCTTGCGGCGCCTTGGCCGCGTGTCTCGGATGCGGTTCAAACGCCGAAGTTTCTGAGGTTGCCGAGCCGACCGCCCCGACCGGCGACCGCGGAGTCGAACGACAACCCGAAGAGGCGGCGATGGAAGTCGTCAGCCAATTCCTCGATCGCGTTCGTCGAGGCGGCGATGACGGGGCCGCAGGAAATCTGTTGACCAAGAAAGCGCAATCCGAGCTCGAAAGGATCGGCCGGACCGTCCAGCCGATCGGTTCGCCCGATGCCCACTTTGACGTTTCCCGCGGCGAAGTCGTCCCGGATCAGCCGGGTGCCGCTCTCGTTCATAGCGTATGGAGCGAACCGAACGGCGACGGGTCGCGAGCGGAGTACCAGGTCGTGTGGGCCGTCGAACAAGATCCGGAAGCGTGGAGGATCAGCGGGTTGGCGATGGAGTTCGAACCGGGACAGCCGCCGGAAATCATCGACTTCGAGGACGGCGAACGGATGGCCCGGTTGCTCACCGCCAGCGAACAACCGGCCAGTCAGCCAAACGCCGACGAATCGCCTACCGATGGGGCAACCGCGGGCGGCTCCCCGTCTCAGGCCGCCGCCGGGGAACCGCCGATGACCCGCTAGCCCCGCGACGACCCGCTAGCCCCGCGACGACCCGCTAGCCCCGCCCTCGGCCGCAGACGTGCGCTCGGCCGCGGACCTGCGTTTGGCCGCTCGACGAGCGAGAACTGTCGCTTGGCAAGTTCGAAGCGGCAGCGGAGGAACCCGCTTCTCAACCCCCGGTACACCGCCAACCTCGCACCGCTAATCTTCTCGATCCCCCCGGAAGAGCCCCTTTCGCGTAGCCAACTCAACGAGATTGTGACGAATCCCTCCTTTTCACGACCGGAGCCGATTGACAGCGATTTTCCCACGGTTAATTTATCGGCGATCCTGCGTGATCAGAAAACCCAGCGCAGATAGCCTGGTTTTTCTATTCGCTCAGGATTGTAGGGTTCGGCGAATCGTTCGCTGCGGCCTAGGTCTACACGTTGGGCTCGAGGATCGGGTCCCTGTGACGGATGTGCGAATACGGATCGCACCGAACACTCCGACAACCTTTTTTGGGAGACTTCAATGAATCGGAATTTGGTGAGTGGAATCGCCGCGTTCGCACTGCTAGTTGGTGCGGCGATGGTGACGGCGGAATCGGCCCACGCAGGTCACTGCGGCGGCGGACTTTTCTCGAAGCTGCACGCGAAACGCTGCGGCGGAAACGATTGCGGCGGCGGGTTGCTGTCGCGGATGAAGGCAAAGCGTTGCGGTGGCGTCGCTGATTGCGGTGGCGTTCCGGACTGCGGCGGGAACGATTGCGGCGGCGGGCTGCTGTCCCGGATGAAGGCAAAGCGTTGCGGTGGCGGATTGCTCGCCAGGCTCCGCGCCCGTCACGCTAGCTGCTGCGAGCCGGCCCCGACCTGTAGCGAACCGGCCCCGGTTTGCCCCGAACCGGCCCCGTGTTATGAGCCGGCCCCGTGCTCCGCGGCGGCCCCGTGCTCCGCGGCGGCCCCGTGCTCCGCGGCGGCCCCTTGCCCCGCGCCGGCCCCTTGCTGTGAGCCGGTTGCGGCTTGCGGCGGCTGCGAAAGCGGTTGCGAAGGTTGTGTCGTTGTCGAGTCGGGTGGATACGCGGAATCGAGTGCGGGCGAAGAGGCCGAAGTCGATAGCCCGAGCGACGAAGACGCCCCCCCGGCGCCGGCACCCGAGCCCGAGCCGGCACCCGAGCCCGAAGCGGCTCCCGAGCCAGACGCGGCGACCGACGCCTGATCCGACTCGTTGCCTAACTGATCGATCGCGGCCCGCATTCGGCCCGCATCGATCCTTTCGATCACCTCGCCGCGAGCGGCATGCTCACGGCGAGGTTTTTTTGGTGGGATCGTCACCGAATTTGTCGGAAGCGATCTCTCTCATCCGCTCGACCACCTCCGGTTCCAATCGCCCCACGTCGTTGACGTCGTTGAGATCGTCGGGCTTGAAAAACAGCGATTCCCCTTCGGGACCGGCGGAGAGGAACCAACGGCTGGTCGTCACCCCGATCCGGGCCGTCATGTCCGAAGCCACCGTCATGTCCGAAGCCGCCGTCGCTTCTGAAGCCGCCGTCGCTTCTGAAGCCGCCGTCGCTCCCGAAGTTGCCGTCGCTCCCGATCGGGCATCGTCGCCCGCATCGCGGGTCACGACCGACGGCACGAACTCGTCGTCGGCGTCCGCCCAAGTCTCGACCGGGACGATCGCCGGTGATCGGTCCGAGACCGCCGCCAGGATCCTGGGGAGGTTGTTCGCGGGGGTGACCCGATGGGAACGGATCGGCGTGCCGTATCCGACGACCAACGGAAGCCGGATCTGGCCGCTACGGAGTGGGCCACAGCCGTGCCCGATCCAACCGTTCTCGCCGAGCCCAAACCCGCTGGTCCCGGTGATCACGAGCACCGGGTCGACGCTCGCGAGCGATTCCCGGAGGAGTCCGATCAACAGGTCTGCCAA
This sequence comes from Pirellulaceae bacterium, assembly GCA_041685355.1. GTDB lineage: Bacteria > Planctomycetota > Planctomycetia > Pirellulales > Pirellulaceae > JAWLFY01. The sequence goes on from JAWLFY010000062.1 coordinate 20,939, forward strand.
GCGGACCTGACACGCGTAAGTCCGCATCCACGACGTCACCACGTCCGGGTGCCCGCCGGGGTCGAGCCGAACTCGTGGTGGTGCGGTTTGTGAGAAAACGGGTGGGATCCGCTCCGTTGTCGAAGCGGCCGAAGCCGGCTCGATCCGGTCCGTGTCGGTCTCATACGGGTCGCCGCCGTCGTCATCCCATTCGTCGTGGAATACGAGATTTCGGGGGGCGTCCCAACACCGGGTCAGGAATCGGCTGTGAAGCCAAATCGCTCCCCAGGGGCGTTCGGGGTCGGTCGCCCGTTCGGTGGCCGCGGCGATCAGCCGTGCGAAGCCGGTTTCCTCCGGGTTCTCCGCGGCCTCCGCTTCACGGTTCGCGGCGGAACCCGTTGACGCTTCCGGGGTCTCGTTGTCCGCATCGTCGACCAACAAGACGTGGTCGAAGGCTTCTGAAAACTTCGGGTCCGCGACGACGCGGTCGTCGGTGATCAGTTCCAGCGATCCGATTTCGCGGCATCGATGCTGCCAGCTCCCTCGGCCGCCAGGGGCGAACCAAGTTCGCAGCACTTCCAGCGGGTCGGCTTCCGAAGCGATGAGTCGGTCCCACACCGCCCCGCGTGCGGCGACCCGGTCGATCGACGGGGTCCGGCTCCAAGACGACCCGTAACACCCCACCGCTGTCGTCGCGAGGCCTTCTAGCGAGAGGACCAACAGCGGTCGGGGTCGTCGGTCGATCGGGGGAAGGGGGTCAGGGACGGATGATGCAGGGGGCGAGTCCAAAGTCCGATGCTCCGCTGGCCGAGGGTCGAATCCCGTCAGGGATCTTACTCGACCGCCGCGGTGACGGCATCGATACGTTCGCGAATCGCGCGATGGATCTGTTCGAGTTCGGCTTGCAACCGTTGATTGTCGCGGAACAGTCGCACCAACGTTTCCTCGGTTTCGCTGACCCGCTGGTCCATCGTGTCTCGGAACGATTCGATCGCATTCCGCTCGACCTGAAACTGAGCCAAGTCCTGTTCGAGGTTGTTACGAACCTCCTGTTCGCGTTGGATCAGCCGAGTCGTCTTATCCGTCGCGTCGGTGAGGACCTGCTGTTCGAACTCGAGTTGCGTCTTGCGGTTCGCCAGTTCGTCCAGCATCAGCCGGGTCCGCCGGATCGCAAACCGGTAATCGTTGAGCGGTCGAATGAAGAATCGGTCGATCTCGCGGGCGACCCCCAGTTCGAGGATCCCGTCTGCGGCCTCCTCTTTGACGACGATCCGGTCGCCAGATTCGAACGTGACTTCGCCCTCCTCGCCCCGCTGCAGGCGGCTGTCGACGGCGCGTCCGCTGCCATCGAAGTAGCCACCGTCGAGGGCGCCTCGCTGATCTGGGCTATCGACGGAGATCGAATGACGCTCGGTGAACTCGATCATCATCCAACGCGTCTCGGGCGGGTCGTCGCCGCTCGCCCGCGAACCGTCCCGAAGGTATTCCTGAAGGGTCGCGTCGAACGCCGCCTGCAGGTCGGGGTCTTGAGCCTGTCGCCCCAGCAGTTTCCGGACGAGGTCTTCGTCGACCCGCCCGAACAAATTTTCGTCGCTCGGCTCGCTCCCCTCGGCGATGAACGGTTCGTGTGCGTCCAGGGGGAGCAGCTCATAGAGTGACCAGCTTGTCGCTTGGCGGTCGGAAATCGCTTGCCGTGCCCCTTGTGCGAGCTGGCCGGTCGGTTCGAGAGTCACTTGGGTCGGGGTGCTGGCGGACACCCGGAATTCGCCAAGGAAAAGCCGCGGAATCGGGACCTCGACCCCTTCCGCCGGTCGTTCCGCGAATCCGTACACGACCATTCCTTCGGGAACCAGCGGCGAATTCCCCGGTTCCGGATCCTCCTCCGGCTCGACCCCGGGGACCGCCTCGGGGGGCGGCTCCGCCAACACGATCTCGTTCCCCTCGGCGTTCCGAAGGCGAAGGTTTCGCCAGCGTCGACCCGCCTCGATCCCCAGTTTCGAAAGTTTTTGGGAAAGCGGACGGACACCCTCGCCGACCGAGGGGTTGGTCGGGTCGCCATATTTCAGCTCTTTGTTTTCCGCCAGTTCCCGTTCTAGCCGCTGCTCAAGGTCTTCCTTGACTTGGTGCCACGCGCTGCGGCTACGCAGCACCCCCGCGACGGGGAACAGGAAGATCACCGCGAGCAACATCGTCACGCTGACGGCGACGATTTGGTACCAACGCCAATGCGGGGCGGCCTTCCAAACCACCACGAAGAAGGCGATGACCAGGACGATCAAGATACCGAGAATCGCGAAGTGCATTGATCGACCGTGGAGGAGACGTCCGAAGGAGCCACGACTCAACGCCGCGGAGTCGAAGTGGGAAGGAGGCTTCGGGCACCCTCGGATATTAAGTTGGGCAATTTGGGCCGTCAAGCATTTCTCGGTTCTGCTCGGGACCGATTGTGCGGGAGTCTCGGGATCGAATGTCCGGGAGTGAGGGGGGCGGACCGGGGGTGGCATGGGCTCGGAGCGGAACGGACGTGGTCTGACCGGCACAACCGTCACGACCGGACCGCGGGACCGGGCGCAATGGTGGGGAGGGGGGGCTCGTCCGTGAAGCGGGACGGGGATCGGAGCCGAGAAGGATACAGATCGAATCGGTTGCGCCAGCTGCGCCGGTCCTTCCTGAGCTGTCGATTCCCACGTTCCCGACGGTTGCCGTGATCACATCCTTGAAACTCTCGCCTCGTCCGAGCCGCCGAATTCGTCCGAGCCGCCGAATTCGTCCGGTCGGCCGAATTCGTCCGGTCGGCGTCGTGCTGCCGCTGCTTCTGACCGCCGTCACCGTTTCGGTCGGTTGTCACCGGCGGTACTACCGGACGCAGGCGGATATGGAGGTGAACGGGCTGCTCGATGAGAAAAATTCGCACGTCGCCCGGCCGTCCTCGACGCCGCTTCGGATCGAGATCGATCGGCGGAGCCGGATGTTCAACCCGTTCGATCTCGATTTTCAGCCGATGCCGCTCGACGACCCCGCGTCGTACCGCTACATGCAGTGCGTCGACGGCCGCCGCGGGTATCCGATGTGGGAAGCGGCGGGGGTGACGAACACGGCCGAGAGCCCCGACTGGTGGCAGTTCCTGCCGCTCGACGAGGACGGCGTGTTGGTGCTCAACAGCGAAAACGCGGTGCAGATCGCGTTGCTGCACTCCCCGGAGTACCAGGAACAGTTGGAGACGCTGTACCTTTCGGCGCTCGCGGTGAGTGCCGAAAGGTTCCAGTTTGACACCCAGTTCTTCGGTGGTGCGGAGACGATTTTCACGACGGACGGCCCGCGTCGCGGTGGGGGGAGCAACAGCAGCACGACCGTCGCGATCGGGCCGTCGAGCGTCGGTCGCCGCGACTTGGCGATGCAACGCCGATTCGCGACCGGGGCGGACCTGGTCGTCGGGGTCGCCAACAACATCGTCTGGGAACTGAGCGGGCCGAATTCGCAAAGCGCCTCGACGGTGCTCGACTTCAGCCTGCTGCAACCGCTGTTGCGAGGGGCCGGACGCGACCGGGTGCTGGAACGTTTGACGTTCTCCGAACGGGCGCTGCTGGCCAACGTGAGGGCGTTTGAGCGTTATCGCCGGAGCTTTTTCCTGAACGTGACGATCGGCCGCCCGCTCGAAAGCCGGCCGGGGGTCAACGGGCCGTCGACCAACGTCAGCGGCAACGCGTTCACCAACGCGGGCGGGTTCCTCGGGTTGCTCGAGACCGAACTGCAAATCCGCAACAGCGAGGAAAACATTGCCCGGCTCAAGGAGAGCCTCGTGATCGCCCAAGAGGCGCTCGTCGAGAGCCTCACCGTGATCCCGGACAACCCGGTTCAGATCATCCAGGAACAGCTGCAGATCGAGCAGACACGTTCGACCCTGCTGAGTGCCGAGACGAACCTGATCAATCAGCAGAACGCCTTCCAACGCTCGTTGGACGGGTTCCTCCGTGAACTCGGGCTTCCGCCCTACATCTGCGCCCGACTCGACGACCCGATCCTTGAAAACTTCGAACTGATCGATCGGGAACTGCGAGGCCGCCGCGAGGAGCTTTCACGGCTCCGCCTCAGCGTGGGCCAGATCAACGAGGTGATCTTGAACGAAAGGACGCTCGACCGAGATCTGGCGGCCGACGATTCGCGGAACGCGCTGGAATGGACCCCGCAGGTCGCGGAAGCGGTTAGTGAGCTCCGCGACCAGTTCGCGCCGCTACTCGAGACCAACGAGTCGCTGCTACGGGACGACCTGCCGCAGATCGAGGAAGACATCGCGGCACTGAGCGAAACGATCCCGCTTCGACGCGACCAAAACGAGGAGCTGATCGATCTGTATCAGGGCAAGCAACAACAGCTCTGTTCGTTGCTCAGTCTGACCGGACTCGACGAGTCGGTGTTCGACATTTCCGAACTCGAGGAACTCGGCAGCGAGCTGCAGAACCGGCGGCAACGGCTGATCGAACAGTTCGAATCGTATCGAGATCGGATCCTTCAGTTGGACGAAACCCTCAACCGGCTCACCGAGGAGGGTCCGGGAGACGACGATCCGATCCGAATCGCGAGGATGCTCCGCGACGAGGTGATCATCCCCTCCCAATCACTCCTCTCCGACGTCGGTGATTCGGTGCTCGCGGCCCAGCTGATCCAAGCCCGCGCCCGCTCGGAAAGCCTGCTGCTGCCCGAAGTCGACATCGACCCGGGCACGGCGCTCGCGATCGCCCGGCGGAACCGCCGCGACTGGGCCAACGCCCGCGCCGAACTCGTCGACACCTGGCGGCTGATCGAGTTCACCGCGGACGATCTGGAAAGCACGCTCAATCTGACCTTCAGCGGCGACGTGCAAAACGTCGGGAACAACCCGCTCGACCTGCGGTCCAAGACCGGTCGGCTCCGCGTCGGCCTCGAATGGGACGCCCCCCTGACCCGACTGCTGGAGCGGAACGACTACCGCTCATCGCTGATCGATTACGAACAGGCCAAACGCCGATACTACTCGTTCGAAGACACGATCTGGCAACTGCTCCGGTCCGAAGTCCGGCAACTGCAAGCGAACCGGCTGAACTTCGAAATCGGCCGCCGACGATTGCGGGTCGCCGCCGCCCAGATCGAATACAACGAAGACCGGCGGATCGCCAACGAGGCCCGCGGGCAACGCCCCGGTCCGACCGCCGCGACCGACAATATCAACGCCCTCAACGCGTTGCTCCAAGCCCAAAACGCGCTGCTGAATATCTTCGTCGGCAACGAGGTCGTCCGGCGGAGCCTGTACTTCGACTTGGGGACGATGGAACTCACCCCCGAAGGGCTCTGGATCGATCCCGGCAAGATCGACGCCGACATGATGCTGAGCCTCGCCGGGACGACCCCCGACGGGATCGTCCCGTGTCAGTGCCTCGAAGGTTGCGGGCTGCCGATGCGACCCCTGCCACGTGCCCCCGAGTTCGGAATGTTGCAGGCCGACGGATCGCCGATGCCCGAGGTCGAATCGATCGAAGCCCCGTCGGTCGTCGAACCGTTCACCGAAGAAGCGAGGATCGACGGTTCCGACACCCCGGCGGCCGGCGACACCCCGGCGGCCGCCGATCCGCCAGCCCTGGAGGACACCCGGCTGCAGGACATTCCCCTCCAGCCGGGGCCGGATGGCAGCGGGTCGGGGATGGAGGGCCCCGCCTCGAAGGATTCCGGGGCGAAGGATTCCGGGGCG
>JAWLFY010000063.1:0-12004 GCA_041685355.1 Pirellulaceae bacterium
AGCTTGTCCGCGTTCGCTCGCATCCTCACTTCGGACATCGCAGCAATGCCTCCAAAACCTACGTTCTGGGAAGTTGCCACTAAAATCGCGGAACAACCAAAAGTTAAAGCGGGTCCCCCGCGGGAACAACTGGCGACTCGATTCCCGCGTCGGTCCGGGAGCTCAACACGGCAACGAACTGTATCGCCACAATCCTTACGATCGCGGGCATCTCGTGCGTCGACTCGATCCGGTATGGGGCGACAACGACACGGCCCGACAGGCGAACGCTGATACCTTTTTCTACACCAACGCGGCCCCGCAGCATAAAGATTTGAACCAAAAGATCTGGAACGAACTGGAGGACTACATTCTCGACAATGCCGATGCTCAAGAGTTGAAGATTTCGGTCATGACCGGACCGGTCTTTGATGCGGGGGACCCGGTTCACCGCGGCGTCCAGATCCCCCGCAGTTTCTGGAAAATCGTTGCCTTCGTCGATTCGGAAGGCGAACTCCTGGCGAGCGGATATCTGCTCGATCAGTCGCATCTGATCACAGAAATCCCCGAGGAATTTACCTTCGGCGCTTTCAAAACCTTTCAAGTATCCATCGACTTGATCAGCCGGATGACTCGGCTGGATCTCGACGTCTTGATCCGGGCTGATGTGTTGGGCACCTTCGAATCGCCCCAGCGAATGCCCTTGGCCGATCTCGAGTCGATCGTGTTGTCCCCGGCAGAACCGTTTCAGCTCGCCGAATGCCATGGCACGCGGACGCGGAATATGATTTCGCTCGAGCGTTTTCAAGAGCTGGCCCGTGATCTCGACGTCCCGGACTCGGTTCTGGGAGACTACCTCACTGAGGACCACAGTCGGTCGAGTGCGTTTCAGCCTGCCGTCCGGATCGACCCGCTTCACGTCTCACTGCCGGACGAAGAGTTGCCTGCGACGTCTGACCGACGATTTTCCCAGCTTGCATGTTTTCGTCCACGGATACGATCATGCCATCCCCAAGAACGGGCGTTGGCTGGGTAAACCGATGGCACGGGTCGGCTATGTCGACCCCAGGCTACAGAGACAAATCGTGCGGGTCATTATCGACCGGTTCAACGACGGCCTTGCGGATCTGGGCGGACGAGTCCCGCGTGTTCACCATGTCGACTGTCGCCGAGCAGCAGGTCCCCGCCGTCTTGCAGTTGAATCTCCGTCCCGAAGGAGAACTCGTCGTCGACGACGATCTGGCCGTCGTTGGAATCGGCGCGGAGGCGATGACGGTAGGAGCCGTGACGCAGCGTGACCTTGCCGTCGAGTTCGCCGATGCGAAACCCGAGCCCGAAGCCTTGAGACTTCCCGTCCACGTCTTGAACCGGCGTCGTCATCAGGGCGAGCGGGGTCGATGACCGCGACCCCGCCCGCCTCGCCGCCGTCGAACAGACAGCTCAAGAACTTCGACAGATCGAGTACGTTCGAATCGAGGTTGCCGGCGGGGCCGGTCCCGAACAGAAACGTGGGAGCCGGAAACCGCCGCCCGTCGTAGGTCCACATTTCGGCATCGGCCAGGCTTCTCTCGACCGTGGGTGTCATGACAAACCCGCTCGCGTCCATCCCCGGCGGCTCCAAGATCGACCGCCGTACCTGTTCGGGGTGAGACGTTTCGAGCCGGCTCTCTAGCGCCGCACCGACGACCGCCAATGCCAAGTTCGAATACTTCGTCTTCGTGGCGGATCGCCTCACGAAGTCGTTCGATCGCCGGGGATCTTCATGCTGGTGTCGTGGAGCGGGGCGTTGGAAACCGCATCGGGATGCAGGTTGTGACCGTCGGGGAGTTGCCGAGGCGTGACCACCCATTCCTTCTCCGGATATTCCGGGCAAACCGTCCGCACGGCGTCGTCGTCGATCATCACCGCTCCGGTGTCGAGGGACTCGCCCCACCGACGCGCCTCATCAAGCGTTTCGGTCGAGCGGCCGAGGTCGCCGGGGGCATCGGCCTGTCGCCACTCGCGTCCCGGGACGACCGATTCGGGTGAAGCGGCGGGCACGCGGGTGTACCCCGGTGCCCCAGATATCAACAGCAAACTTAGGAAGATCGCGATCCGCGTCATGTTCACCTCACCGGCCACAGGGGGGCGGGGATACCGTAGCCGAATCGTCGCGGGCGCGCCCTTGTCAAACCGGTCGAAGTGGGGACGATCAGGGGATCACTCGTGAGAGCCCCGCTTCCAGACCCGACCCCGTTTTCGAGAGCTGATTCGTGACGCGTACACCTGTTTCCGAGCTGGCCGAGGCGCAGCCGATCGATCAGTCTTTTCGGGCGGCGGACAAACAGCTCCGGGTCAACCGCCAAGGGGGGAAGTACATCTTGCTGCGGTTGGCCGACCGCAGCGGCGTGATCGCGGGGATGATGTGGAACGCCGACGAGCGGATCTTTGACGCGTTCGACCGTGGTGACTTCGTTCATTGCCGGGGCCGGACCCAGATCCACAACGGGGCGCTTCAGATCATCGTGACGGAGGTCGAGCGGATGGACCCGGCGGAGGTCAACGCGGGCGACTTCGAGCGTTTCGACGCCGCCGAATCGGATCGGCTGGTCGCGCGGGTCGGCGAATTGTTCTCGGCGCTCCGCGACGTTCACCTGCGGCGCCTGGGCGAGGCGTTCCTTGCCGACCGCGGGTTGATCGACCGGCTCCGTTCGGCCGCCGCGGCGGTGTCGCACCACCACGCTTACCCCGGCGGGTTGCTTCGCCACACGGTCGACCTGATGGAGCTATCGCTGCTTGTCGCGCCCCGATACCCGAAACTTGACGCCGAGCGGTTGTTGATGGGGGCGTTCTTACACGATTTGGGGAAGGTCGAGGAGTTGGCCGGGGACGACGAGTTCGCCTACACCGACCGCGGACAGCTGGTCGGTCACATCGTGATCGGGGTGCAGATGTTGGGTGAGAAAATCGCCGCCCTCGACGCCGACGGGGCGACCCCGTTTCCGGACGAGCTACGGTTGCACTTGGAACATTTCATCGTCAGCCACCACGGTCAGATCGAATACGGCAGCCCGAAATTGCCGGTCACGTTGGAAGCGGTCGCGCTGCACCATTTGGATAACCTCGACGCGAAGTTGGCCGCCTACGAGTGTGTGATCGCGGGCGACGTCGCGGCGGACGGGAATTGGACGAACTACCACTCCGCGATCGGTCGCAAGTTTTGGAAGGGGACGACATGAGCCGCGACGTACCCGCCGTGGTCCTGTTGTCGGGCGGGCTCGACAGCGCGACCTGTTTGGCGATCGCGAAGGATGCCGGATTCGCGGCCCACGCGATCAGCTTCCGGTACGGACAACGACACCGTTATGAGCTCGAGCGGGCGCGAAGGCTGGTGGAATCGATCGGGGCGGTCTCGCACCGGGTCGTCGAGATCGACCTGGGACAGTTCGGCGGTTCGGCGCTCACCGACGCGTCGCTCGAGGTTCCGAAGTCCGATTCGGTCGACGCGATCGGGGATCAGATCCCCGTCACTTACGTACCGGCCCGCAACACGGTTTTCTTGTCGTTCGCGTTGGCGTTGTCCGAAACGATCGGAGCGACGGACATCTTCATCGGGGTCAACTCGCTCGACTACAGCGGCTATCCGGATTGCCGACCGGAGTTCATCGAGGCGTTCGAGACGATGGCGAACTTGGCGACCAAGGCGGGGGTCGGCGGACGACACTTAAAGGTCCACGCGCCGCTAATCGAGTTGACCAAGGCGGAGATCATCGCCCGCGGGCTAGCGTTGGGCGTCGACTACGGGATGACGTTGTCGTGTTACGACCCCGGTGACGAAGGACGCCCGTGCGGTCAGTGCGACGCGTGCCTGCTTCGCGCGAAAGGGTTCAAGGAAAACGGGATCGACGACCCGGCGTTGACCAACCCCGACGACCGAAGTCGATGAACACGTCTTCGTCGAGCGTCAGCCCGCCCCGTTCGGTGTCGCAGTCGACCGCGAGCATCGAGATCACGATCCGTCGCGGGCTTGGCGGACCTCGGCCTCCAGGTCGCGTACCATCCCCGCGTTGATATGTTTCGCGAGCAGTTCGCGGGTTTCGCTGAACAGATTGTCGATCTTTCGTCGTTGGTTCGCATTCCGTCCGACGGCGGTGAGGAACATCGTCTGTTTCCGACCCATGTCGTTGGCGATGATCTCGTTGGTCGGTTGGTCGCGGAGCCGGTTGAGCAGGTCTTGGGCCTGGTCGAATTCCCCTTTTTCGAGTCGCAGCCGGATCCGGGCCTTCAGCAACTCTCGGATCGCGACGAGGTCGATGATCGCGTTCTGGACCCCGCGGATGTAGGCCTCGGCCCGCAGTCTCATGTCGTCGCCCGACAAGTCGGCGACTTCGAGTTCGGTGAACCCGGGTGCCATCGGCAACCGGGCCAAGACCGCGCCGCCGTTCTTGACGTACAGCAATCGGAGCGGGTGATCGGTTCGCTTGACGCGTAGTCGGCCGTCCCAGTCCGTGCGGCCGACAAGGGTCATCGAGTTCGAGTCGAGTTCTTTTTCATAGATTTCGTAGCCGGCGAGGGGACGGTCTGATTCGCCGCGGGCGTGCAGGCGGAGGAGGGTCTCGTCGCGATGGGGTTTGACTTTCAAGCCGGTACGGAAGGTGCGGCTGTTCTTGCGGCCTTGCAATCCGCCGGCGCGGCCCGCGAACAGTTCCATCTCCAGCTTCGCGCCGTCGACTTCGTTGACCAGCAGGTAGGCCCAATCGAGCCGTCCGATTTGGGTCGGGTCTCCGTTCCGGTCGTTTTTCCGAAGCATCGGCATGACCAGATCGCCGACGCGGATCGCGGCGGGCGATCGCTCGTCGAGGATCAGTCCGCCGGCCCGAAGCGTGGCCCGGGTGGTCCGCGTGCCGGAGTCTTCGATACGGATGGTGGGAGCGAACGCGTCGGTGATCGCGCGGCCGACCGCGGCGGGCAATGCGTCCGCCGTCGCCGCATCGGTTTCGACGACGTCGCCGAAGAGCTGCATCAACGTTTCCAGCTCAACGGCTTGGACGCCGGTCCAGTGTTCGTCGCGGTCGATCCGGACGATGAAGACCTTGTCGTAACGATCGGCCAAGTCGCCGACGGCATCGAACCCGGGCATCGGGATGATTTTTGCTTCCGGTTCGACGAGCAGGCTGGCCATGCCGTGTGGGATCAACAACGCCTCGGTCGATTCGTTCTCCCATGTCGCTTTGACCGCCGCCGCGTCCCCCTCAACGACCTTCAACCGGCCGGCGATCCCGCGGAGCGATTCGAGCTCGGATTCCGATCCGCGTCGCTCGATCTCGGCGGCACGTCCCGCGGTCGTGAGCACGTTCGCGACGTAGCGATTGATGTCGCTGGGGAACCGAATTCGGATCGCGTCGGGATGAGTCTTCTTGACGGCGATGACCGGGTCGGAGGCGACGATGTCGTCGAAATCGAGCGAATCCATTTGGCGGAACGCGGCCGCGCGGATCGATGCCGGGGCATCGGCGATATCGACTCGCCACAACGCGTCGAAATCACGGCGAAGATACGTTCGCAGCGGCGTTTCGATCGCGTCGGCATCGATGTCGGGGGTGGACGACGCGATCCAGACCAGAACCCGGTAGGGGTCGTAATCCCAAGGCTTGTCGACCGTCTCCGAAGGGGAGGCCGAATCGGGCGACGACGAACTCGACGCCGAGGCCGAGCCCTTTTCGGCGGCATCGTTCGGGGCTTCCGCATCGGTGGAGAGGGCCGACTCGCCCGCCGTTTGGGCTCGGGCTTCCGACACGGAGGCCGGTTGGGCAGCGAGGAACGTCACGGCCACCGCGACCGCGAAGGCGACGCCGGAGCGTACCGACCACCAACCGCCGACGCGTGCCGCCCACCAACGGCCGGACCGTGTCGACCACCAACGGCCGGACCGTGTCGACCACCGAGGGCGGGTCGTCCCGGCGTCGCCTGAGGTCGACCGCGGGGGATTCGATCGGGGGCGATTCGTCGGCGTGTTCGACGGTCGTTGGACGACGGTCTCGGTCATCGATTCAGTCGCCATCGGTCCGCGTTCTGATAGAGGGAAACGATTTCAGACCCGACGCCGATCAGTTCGCGACGATAGGCGTAGGAGTCGACGAGTTGCCATAGCGGCAACACGGGAAGTTCGTGATGGGCGATCGAATGCAGATCGAGCAATCGGTCGCGGGCGTCGCGCCAGTTGCGGGCCGACTCCAATCGCCGCAGGCCGAGCCCGACGAGTTGATCTTCGCTGTGGGCGAGTCCTTCGGGGCCGAGCACCCGGCGGGCGTCGAGCACCGGTTCCCAGACGGCGGCGGTGACGTACACGATGTCGGCGGTCCCTTCTTTGGGGATCGACCGTCCCGGCGGCAGCTCCACCAATTCGACCTCCAGGTCGAGCAGCTGCCACTGTGACCGGATCGCCTCGCACGCGATCCGCGCCATGTTGTTCGGCGGGAACGCGAGCCGGATCGGTCGCATTTCTGGCGGTTCTTCCTCTCGCCGCGAAGCCTCCGCCTTCAGCTGGTTGGCGTTCATCGTGATCAACAGCTTGGCGAGTCGGGGCTCGTACTCGCGGGGCAGGATGGACCGGTCGTAGGCGTACCCGAGAGGATCGTTCGGCTCGCGGCCGGCGGGGAACGGTCCCGACACGACTTGGCACCCGGGCGTTTCGTTCTGCTCCAGGAGTTCTCCCTGTAGGATGTCTTGGCGGTTCGTGCCGTAGATCAGCGCCCTTCGGAAAGTCCGTTCCGCGAGATGAGGATGGTCGGAACAGGGGACGAGCATGTGGAGGGTTGGGAGGGGATAAGTCCCGACCCGGACGGCGTCGCTGTTCCGCAACCGCGCGGCGTCGGAGGGGAACAACTGGTCGACGACGTCGACGTCCCCTTTCAACAGGGCGGCGACGACATCGGTCGCCGAATCGTAGCGGACCTCGACCAATTCCCGCGGCTGGGTTTCCGTTTTGGGAGCTCCGGTCAACACGTATCGGGTGAGTTCGTCTTCGCGGACGTCAAGCCGATAGTCGCCGGTCGGCGTGTCGGGTGATTCGCCGAACCAGCTGCCGTCGACCTTGATCTGCAACATCGCCGCGGGGAGCAGGTTGGGCCGCCGCATCAGACAACGGATCAGTTTGGGGCCCTCGAGCCCGATCGAATCGATCGCCGCGGCCCATGGAGAGAAGTAGTCCGCCCCGTCGCGTCGCGCCCGTTCGGCGAGGACGTCCGCGATGTGAAACGCGTTGACCCGGTTGAGCGGCGCGGGCGTCCGTTCCGGCTCGAGCATCATCTCGAACTCGGTCATGTCGGGGCTGAACTCCGACTGTCCGAACAGGAAGTCGTAAACGCCCCCTTCGGGTCCCGCTTCCTGCATTTCGAACAAGGTTCGGTAGAGGAGTCGTCCGGCCCGTCGAGCGCCCCAGTTATCGATCCGCGTCGGGTCGAGTTCGGTCGCGGCTTGCAACACGCCGACGTTGATCAGCGGATAGATCGCGTCGAGTTCGTTGATCAGCTCTTCCCCGCCAGGGATGTCGGGGCTGAGCGCGACGCTGTCGCGGGCCAACTTGCGGGCCGATCGGTAGTCCTCGGCGTCCCGCGCCGCGATCGCCGCTTGCCGTTTTTCCTCCGCCATGCCGAGGAACACATCGTCCCAGTTTTCGATCGAGCTCAGCCCGCCGTCGCCGTAGTCGTCCTTGAGTCGTGCGAGGAACTGTTGGGCCTGGTCGAGTTCTCCTTCATCGACCATCCGTTGGAGGATCCGATCGGTGATCTGCCCGATCGCCCGCAACACCGCGTCGGAGTTGAATTCGGGGTTGTACCGGCGGAGCTCCTCCAGCATCGCGACCGAGGCGCCGTACTCCCCGTCGCTGGCCCGCCGGCGGGCGTCGTTCCACAAGTACTCGGTGCGGAGGGTCCGGAGGCCCGGGCGGCTCGGGAAGTCTCGGATCAACACGGCGAGGAACGGGTAGGCGCCGGCAAAATCCCCCTTCCCGATCCGCGTCCGGGCTTCGCGTTCCAGCCGCTCTTCCCACAGTTCGATCCGCTCGATGTCCGACCACTTCGCCGTAAAGGCTTGGTCTTCGATCCCGACCACTTCGATCTTCAGCCGACCGCTCGGGGACTCCGGGACGCGACGACCGGGAAAGGGAAGTGGCCGTGTCTTGACCCATCCGCCGCCGGCCGATTCCTTGAAAAAGACCAGGTCGTGGGGTTCGTCTTGCAGCAGCTCCAGACCGACTTCCGGCGGCTTGCCCGATTCGGCGTAGTTCAAGAATTGGCCGTTCGCCGTCACGGGGGTGAGCGATAGGCCGAGCAGCATCACGACGCCGACGAAGCACGTCGCGGCCCGGTGGGCCCGGGATGTCTGTACCGGTTGGCTTGTCCGACCGAGCTGGCTTGCCCGGCCGAGCTGAGTTCTACGGCCGAGCTGAGTTCTACGGCCGAGCTGAGTTCTACGGATGGGCTGAGTTCTACGGACGGGCGGGCCGACTCGGCCGCGGGGGCGCGAGTGGCCGCGGGGCCGCCGGTGGGGGAGCGAGTTCATACGGGGACCGCCTTCAAAATTCCGACAAGTAGATCAAGCCTTCACCGCCGGGGACGAGGATCCGGCCGCCTGGCACCGGAAGCGGGGGCGCGGAGATCGGTTGCCCGAGGTCGATCGAACCGGTGATCTCGCCGGAGTCCGGATCGAGGGCGACGAGCCAGCCTTGCCGTCCCGCGAGGAACAGTCGGCCTTGGGACTCGACCGGCGCCGCGACGATCGGCCCTTCGGGGAGTTCCAGCGAAAGTTGCACGCCGCCCGATTCGTCGATCGCGTGCAGTCGGCCGTCGTCGGTACGCACCCAAATTCGCCCGGCGGCGGCGTGCGGGCCCCACAGGACGCGACCGTCGAGTAGCTGGCGAAAGGTCTCTTCGAGGGTGACGAGGTTGTAGCCGACGAGGAAGTCGGCGGCGGGTCCGGAGGCGGTGGCGATCATCGTCGATCTGATCGCGGCGGCGGGGCCAAGCAGCGGGGCTTCGATTTCGGCTTCGGAAAGTTTTCGGATCTGTTCGCCGACGCGAAGCCGGTAGAGTTGTCGGCGGCTGTCGGCGAGTATCAACTGGTCGGGGTCATCGGGGAGCGGGATCGGGTCACTCCAGCGGACCGATTCGGTGGGGTCGCTGGCCGGTTGAAACGGGCTGCCGAGCATCCCGCCGTTCTTCCAATTCATCAGCACGGCGCGTCCGGAGTCGAGCGGGACGAACAGCCCACCGCCCGAGGCGATCGCCCGCCCGGAGGGGTCCCCGCCAGGGAGCAGCAGTTGCAATTTGCGGAGTTTTTCTCGGTTCCGCGAGGGATCGTAGACGAGGATCTCCCCGGGGGTCGCGCGGTTCATCAGCAGCCGCTTGTTCTCGTCGATCTCGATCGGATTTTCGAACCGCATCGAAATCCCCTTGCCGCCGGGGTTTTCGAGCGGGGCTTTCGTCGATCCGCTGGTGAACGATTCGGCGTCGAGTTCGAACAGGGCGCCTTGGTTCGTCACGGCATGGAACATCTTGCGGTCGGGGACCGGGGTGATCATCGCGACCGGGACGCCGACGTCGGTCCGCCACAGTTCGTCGCCCGACTTGGGGGCGATCGCGGTGACGCGGATTGCGGTCGAACCACGCAGCACGCGGGCGCTGAGGACCGCCTCGTCGAGCGCCAGCGGTTGCCCGAGGAACCGGTCGCCGGCGTACTTCCCCCAATCGGCGACGATCCGCCCGGTGTTGATCTGCAATTCGAACCGCCCGATCCGCGAGCCCGCGACCCACATCTGGTTCCGGCCGACCGCCATCCGGGTCGGCGTCGGCCGGTCGTACGAGGCGACCAGTTCGGCGACGTTGGTGACCTGTTTCCCTTCGGCGCTCGGTTCGACGTCGTACACGACCACTTGGCCCCGGTCGGTCAACACGATGATCCGGCGGCCGTCGATCACGGGAGGGACCGTGACGTTTCCGGTCAACCGGAACTCGGGTTGCGCGACCCGGATCTGCTCGCCCTCGTCGTCGACGCGGAGGACATGAACACGGGCGTAATCGGGGGCGGCGTTTTCGATCACGAACAGGTGGTCGAGCAGCGCCACCGGTGGCACCGCGATCGTCCCTTCGCGGTGACCGATGTAAAAACTCTCTCGGCATCGGCCGTCGCCGGAATCGAGCACGTACAGGTTGCTGTGGTCACCCGGCAAATAGATCCGCCCGCGGCGGTCGTCGACCCCGGGGCTGATCTCGAGCGGTTGCGGGATCTTGGTCGCCCATTTGGCGTCCCCACTCTCGGCGTCGAGCGAGACGAGTTGTCCCGACGGGGTCGACACGTAGACCGTTTGGCCTTCGACCTTGGGCGGGTTGAACGGTTCGCCGAGCGACGACCGCCAATCGATCTCGCCGTCGATCCCACGGCAACGTTGGAGCTCCAGGTTCCGCGAATCGCTGAGCAGCACGTCGGCGCCGTTGTCGAGGCGGAGCGGCTCGTCGTCTTGTCCGTAACCGGTGAACCGTCGCCACAACAGTCGTCCGTCTTCGGCGGCGAAGGCGAGTACCGAACCGCCGGCCCGCAGAAAGTACGCTTGGCCGGCGACGCCCGGGACGGTTTTTCCCTCGAGCGTCGTGAGCACGATCGACCGCAACGCTTCCTCTTCTGGCGAGTCCTCGACGAGTTTCGGAAGGTTCGCCGAGGCGGAGACGAGCGATTGCTGGATCTCGCTCGCGCGGCGGACCAACTCCGAGAGCCGCTCGTTGTCGTGCAGTTCGGGAAAATCGCGAAGCAACGCGAAGCGGAGGGCGTACGCCCGTTTCGTCTCGTCGTCGTCCAACGCTTCGCTCATCTCCTCGACCGCCTGATCGAGACTCAGGTTGCGGTCGATGTCCCGTTCGACACGGGCCCGCGCCTCATCGACCGAAAGCAGTCGGTTCGCCAGCTGGGTCCGCAGTTGGCCGGTCATATAAAGTGGGTTTTCCATCAGCTCGATCTGCTCGTCGAGGCTCGCCAGCAACGCTTGTTTCTCGGACGTCTTTTCCGCGTTGACCGCCTTGTTCGCGATTCGGTCGGCGATGTCGACCAACAAGGCGGCGAGGTTCGGACGTTCGTTGTTGAGGAACTCTTCCTCCTCGAGCGATGGCAGTTTTTCCTTGGCCACCTCCAACCCCCGGGTCGGGTCGCTGAGTTGTTCGGCGCGATACAGCTCGGCAAGCGTGATCCGCGTGCGGGCGAGCGACGCGTATTGGTGATCCTGGCCGAACGACGACAGGAAACGGATGTAACTCTCCTGGGCCGGTTGGTACTGCTCGCGTTCGTACAGTTCGTTCGCTTGGGCGATCCGCTTGTCGGCGTCGCCGCGACTGAGCATGAAATACAGCCCGCCACCGGAGAGGACCAGCAACGCGATGATCGTCACGTAGCCGTACACTTTGAACGAGTCCCACACCGACTTGTGTTGGTCCGGTCGTGGACGGGGCGGGCGTGGGCGGCCGGGGCTCGGGGGGCCTCCGCCGTCGGCGAACCCGCCGGTGGTCGCGGTCACCGGTTCGGCTTCGATCGGTTCGTCCTCGATCGGTTCGGCGTCCACCGCGACCGCTTCGACCGGTGCCACCCGCCCGGCGACGTCGGAGGAAGAGTCCTCATCGATCAACGACAGGTCGCTGACGTCCTCGGCGTCGATCGACTCCTCAATTTCGTCGTGGTCGCGTGAGCGGAGTTCGCCGATCAGCTTGGTCGCTTGAAAACGGGTCAGCTGGCCGTTGTCGACGAGCAGTTTCGCGACCGCTTCGGGCGTCACCCGGGCGCCGCCCTGTTCGAGTTGCTCCCGGAGCGCCTCGATGATTTCCTGGTCGAGCAAACCGAGGCGCTCCAGGCGGTCGATCAGTTCGTTTGCAAGCATAAATGGACGTGTCGTGAGTGGTCGGGTGAGGAGGATCGCGTGGTATCGAGGATCGCGTGGTATCGAGGATCGCGTGGTATCGAGGGTGGGGGGCCACCGGTTCGCTCAAAAGTTTTCCACTTGGCTGAC
>JAWLFY010000063.1:12104-26340 GCA_041685355.1 Pirellulaceae bacterium
GAGGATCGCGTGGTATCGAGGATCGCGTGGTATCGAGGATCGCGTGGTATCGAGGGTGGGGGGCCACCGGTTCGCTCAAAAGTTTTCCACTTGGCTGACTTCGATCTCGGTGAAGCCGGCGATCGTCCCGGCGTCCATGCCGTCGACGAGGGATTGGAGCTTGGCCAATTCGTGGACTCGGATCTTGAGTTGCATCGCTTCGGTCGTCTGCCCGACGACTCGCTTGAGCGTCCGGATCAGGTTTTGTTTCCCCGGCGTCTCCTCTTCGAAGTCGGCCGTGATCACGTAGAACCCGCCGAACTCGTCGATTTCCAATTCGACCGGGTCGAGCTCTTCGGTCTCTTCCTCCACCGGCGAGGCGCTCGGCAGGTCGGTCGTTTGGCGGGGGACTTGGATCGATTTTTGGAGGCTGAACGAGGCGGTGACCATGAAGAAGATCAGCAGCAGGAACGTGACGTCGACCATCGGGGTCATGTCGAGTTCCTCCTCGGGGCGTTTCTCTCGTCGCAGCGGGACGTCTTCATCGACGTCATGGAAGAGCACCGTTTCGGTCTCCCCTCCCTCGCCGGATCGGTCGTCGTCGTGTGTCGCGGGTTCGTCGTGTGTCGCGGGTTCGTCGTGTGTCGAGGGTTCGCCGTGTGTCGAGGGTTCGCCGAATGTGGCGGACCCGGTCGACCTGATATCGGTCGATTTCGCATCGGTCGTCGCCGCGGTGGCGAAGCCGACGGTGTCGCGGTCGGGCGCCGCGGTTTGATCGACACCGGTCGGATCGTCGGCCGAGACGCCGTGGTCGGGTTCCGGCGATTGCGGCACCGTGACGGTCGCGTCACAACCGCGACAACGGACCGACCGCCCGGCCATCCGGGCGTTGACCCGGTGCGATTCGCCGCACGCGTCACAACGGACTGCGATCGACACCGGTCACTCCTCCTTCACGGCGATGTAGGTGAAATCCATGTCTTCGAACGCGTCCCCGATGATCTGTTGGACGCGGGTGACGTGATGCACCTTGATCTCGGGGTCGCCGAGCAACATCACCTGGTTTTTGTCCCGGCTGATCGTTTTCTCGAGTTCGGCCGTGACGTATTCCACGATCTCGTTGGTCATCGTTTCTTCGTCTTCGCTAAAGCGGCTGCCGTCGAGCCGTTTCAGGATCGCCTTGTCGTCGCCACCGGGTTCGAGAAAGATCACCGCCGAATCTTTCGCCGAAATCGCCAACGCGTTCTCGGCGGACGGGATATTTCCCGTTTGGGTCGGGTCCATTTTGGAACAGACGACGAAGAAGATCAGAAGCAAGAACGTGATGTCGATCATCGGCGTGATGTCCATTTCCTCGCTGTCGCGAGGTTTTCGGGGCATCGTGACCGGATCGAGATCGTCGTCGGTCGACGGTTCGGGGTCGATCGGCATTACGGACATCGGACGGCTTCGGTTCGGGCGGTTTGGGCTGGGTCGGTTTGGGCTGGGTCGGTTTTTCCGGGGGGTGACGCCCGCAAACCGTTCTGCGGGGGGGGTTCGCCATCGGTGCTCCCGGGGGTTGCCCCTGGGAACCGGCTTTACCGGGACGGTTGGGCGGTGACGAAAGCGTCCCGTTCGCGAACGCCAGGTGTCTGGCCGGTGGGACGTCCGGTTTCCGCTTCGAGCCCTTCCTTGAACGCGTCGAACACCCGTGTCATTCCCGACCCGATCAAGTCTTCCATCTTGGCGATCCGAATGTTGACGTTCGCGACCAGCAGCATCAGCGGGATCGCGATCGCCAGACCGCTGGCGGTGGTTACCAACGCGACGCGGATGTCGCCCGCCAAAGCCGACGGTTCGACCGACTCGGCGGTGGCCAACGTCTGGAACGCCCCCATCATCCCGAACACGGTCCCGAACAGCCCGATCATCGGGGCGGACTTGATCGCCGTGCTGACCCAGCTGAGGCGATATTCCAGGTCACTGAGGACGTCTCGTTGGAAGCGGTCCATCATCACCTGTCGGGCCCGCTTGTAGCCTTCGCCACGGTGGGTGACCACCAGATCGATCATTTGCGGGATCGCCCGTGGGTCCCCGTCGCAATACTCGCAGACGCCTTCGAAGTCACCCGACCGCATCATCCCTTCGACGTCGTCGAGAAAGCGATCTTGTTCGGCTTCGTTCTTGAACCGTTTTTGGGCGACGCGGGTCCAAACGACCACGATGCAGTAGAGCCCCCACAGGGCGATCAGCGCGAGCGCTAAGTAAGTCGAATTCGCAATGATGTCGTACAACGAACCTGTCCTTCTTCAAGACCGGGGGAATGCTTCAAGGCGGGGCGGGGGGCCATTCAACGCGGGGCCCGGTACCGTTGCGAGACGACCTCGAACGCGTACCCCCCTTCGGCGCTCTTACTTTCGAACACCGTCTTCGCGATTTCGGTCACGTTCGGATGACCCTGCTCCCGGGCGTACTCCATTTCGGCCCGGTACAAGTCTTCCTCCAATTCCGGCGGGATGAACCGGATCTGACTCCGACCCGCGACCGAGACGCCGGCTTGTTGAAGGAGTTGTTCGTCGTATCGCTGGAGGGGGCTTGGGGAGGTCCACATGAAATAGAGCCGTTTTTCGGAGGCACTGTCGGTTTGCCGCCGCGATTTCGGGTTGGTGGATAGGTCGTAGGCGTAGTCGACGCCTTGGATCCCGCCGCCGATCGCGGCCAGCTCGATCCCGTAAAAGTCGAGTTGGCGGGCGTACGAGCGGAGATCTTTCGAGGCGAAATTGAGTTGCCATCGTTCATAGCGGGGGACCGTGTCGTCCCCTTCGCCTTCGGGGCCGGGCGGGCGGCTATCGCCGGCGCCGCTTCCGGCGGTGGTGGCGGTCGCGTTGGTATCCATCGTGTCGAGCGAGGCGGCGACGCTACTGACCGCGTCGGTGACCGCTTCGATCGTGTCCTGGAGCGTCGGCTCCATCAGCTCCTCGACCTCTTCCGCCCCGGGGGGCTCGAAGTCGCGTTCGAAGCCTTCGGGGTTGTCGCCACGGCCGGCGGGCTGTTCGAGCGGGATCGGCTTCGGACGCGTTTTCGGGTCCCCGGACAACAGCCAGATGACGAATAGCATCAACACGAAGGTGCCGATGAACAGGATCAACGCCATGAAGAAGCTCGTCACCAGGTCGAACTTGCTGGCGCGGAGCATCTCCCGCTCGCGTTCCCGTTCCGAAGGGGGCGGGGGGGCGGCGGACGATTCGCGGTCGACACGTTCGGGGGTGAGCACGCTCATGGGCCGAATTCGACGAACACGTGGGTGGGGTCGATCGTTCGGTACCACCCGCGCCACGCCGCTTGGGCCTCGCGAACCTCCTCCGACGTCGGCTTATCAGGCATGTCGAAACCGTCGAACTTACGGCTGATGAAGCGGAGCCCGTCGCGGGCGTACTTTCGGACGACGGTGTCCGGGTCGCTGAGCGCGTAGATCAACGCCGGGACGACTCGCGGTTCGTCGCTCGACCCGAGGACCCGCGCGGCGACCCGGCGGGCCTGCCACGATTGGCTGCCGCGAACGAGACGTTCGAGCCGGTCGAGTTGTGCTTTCCGTTCCGCCGGGTCCGGGGCGAGTTTCAAATCATCGGGCAACGATTTTCCCTCCAACCGGTCGCCGCCGTCTTCATCGAGGATGTTCAGCAGGTCGGTAACGGCCTCGGCGGCCGGTCGGCCCTTGATCTGCGTCCCTTCGACCCGGATTTCGGTGGTATCCCCCGGCAGCTCACGACCACCGGCGAGGGTCCCGCGGCCGATCGTATCGATCGATTTTTGGGTGCTGCGGATCAAGAACAGGAGCGCGAACGCGGTCGAGACCGAACCGCCCGTGTGCGACCGGCGGACCACGCCCCAACCGCCAGTCTCGGGGTCTTGATCGGCCCGCAGTTCCTCGACGACTTGATTGTACCAAGCGGGGCTCTTCTCCGCCTTTCCGGTCGCGATCTCGATGAAGCTTTCGTAACGCTCGAGCGTGTAGAGTTGGTAGTAATACCAGTCGAGCCCACCGGGGCGTTTGTAAGGGTTGCGCTCGCGATACTGTTCGCACAGCGCGATCGACCGCAGGATCGGTTCTTTGGACATCTTTGGCCGCCGCCGGTCCGTCTCTTCCCGGTACACCACCAACGCTTTCGGCAGCCCCTCGATGTCGTTGCCGTCGCCGTCCTTGGTGTTCCCCCACACGCGGAGCGCGTCGCCGGCGATCAACAGACTGCTTCCGCCGGCGAGCGCCATCGACATCGAGATCTTCGTCTGCCTCGCCAGCGGCGCCCCGGGGCCGGGGTCGACGCCGTGATAGGGCCAGCCCCCCGAGATGTCCTGGACGCGGATGAGCCATTCCGCGGCCCGTTTGACGCGGGCATAGTCGAGCGGGATGCCCACGTGGTCGAGCGTCCACAGGGCGAGCAAGGCGTACTGGGTTTGCGAGATATCCCCATTCTTTTCCCCCTTGTAGCCCCAGCCGCCGCCGGAGAACTGCTCGGCATAAAGGAGTCGTTGGGCCTGCTGGAGTTGTGGCTTGTACGCGATCGGGTCGATTTGGGCGAGCAGCAACGCGGCGACCGAGATCTCGTAGATCGCTTTCGTCTCGCCGGTGGGAACCGGCCGTTGCTCGAGGACTTGCAAGTACTTCTTCGCGTGGCTGACGCCGCGGCGGACGATCGGCTTTTCCGGGTCGGCCTCGATCTTGTAGTGTGCGTACGCGATCAGCATTGCCGAACCGGGTTCGCTGTAGCTTCCCTGGTTCGCCTCTTTCGCCTCCAACGACTCCAGGTAGGCGATCCCGCGGGCAACCATCGCTTGGACGATCGGGTCGCTCGGCGAGTAGGCGTTGGCGGGGACCGACGCGACGATCGCGAGGGTGGCCGAGACGGCAGTGACCAGGCAAAAAAACCGAAACCGGCCGGCCATCGCGGGAATCCGCCGTGGGGCCGCGGACGTCGTCCGCGGCGTCGCCGGTTGCGGGGCGAGCCACGGGCTAGCGTTTTCGGTCATGGCGAATGTGTGCGAGAAGGGGCGTGAACGGGAGTTTGGGGTACCGATTGACGCTGAGTGGCATGATAGCCTACGATCTTCGTCTTCTGAATTGCCAAGGGGAACAAGTTTCCCTCCTTTCCCGGCATTCCGTTTTTCATGTTACACGGGTCAGGTAGCTCAGTTGGTAGAGCACGGCACTGAAAATGCCGGTGTCGGCGGTTCGAGCCCGCCCCTGACCACTTCCCGGTTCCCCGCCGGCGTCGACGGCTTTCCCCTGCCGCTCCCCGATCGATCGTCCCCGCCGCGTCCCGACGTCCCCGATTGGGGGTGCCGGGTTTTTGATGCGCTTTTCCGTCCACTTTGGGAGCCCGATGATGCCTTGCGATCCCGCCCGTTCCGGACGTCGTGACTGGGAGTCCGGACGCCGCGGTCTGGGCTTTCGTTTTCGCAACGTCCGATCCGACTGGTGCGGGCGATTCGCGGCGGTCATCGCCGGGGTTTTGGTCGCGACCGCATCCGCGGGCGGGCATGCCCAGAGCGAATCGGATCCCGACGCGGCGAACGCCCCGGAGATCGCCCGCCCCCTCGTCGATACCGCGGACCCTCGCCAACCTGGCGAAGATCCCGCTCCGAGCGGAGGCACCGAACCGAGCGGAGGCACCGAACCGAGCGGAGGCACCGACTCGGGAGTCGAGGTCGAATCGCCGGGTGAGGGTTCCGAGCTTGACGGCGAGGAGGCCGAGGCCGAGTCGGGATCGGGATGGATGGCGAAGGTCGACGGGTGGTTCGGCCGCTACGTCGTGGCGCCGATCGCGCGGCTGTTGTTCTTCGATTTTGGGACCGCCCGCTGGCTCGGCACGTCGATCCCGTTCGTCGTCGTGTGGCTGCTCGCCGGCGGGATCTTTTTGACGCTCCGGATGGGCTTCATTAACGTTCGCGCGTTCGGCCATGCGGTGCGGCTGATCCGAGGCGACTACGACGATCCCGACGACGTCGGGGAGGTGTCCCATTTCCAGGCCCTTTCGGCGGCGCTCTCGGCGACGGTCGGGTTGGGGAACATCGCCGGGGTCGCGATCGCGATCGGGACCGGCGGCCCGGGGGCCTGTTTCTGGATCATCATCGTCGGCTTGCTGGGGATGACGGCCAAGTTCAGCGAGTGCACGTTGGGCCAGTTGTACCGGGTGCGGGACGAGGACGGGCACGTGCTCGGCGGTCCGATGCGGTACCTGAAGACGGGCCTGAACGACATCGGACTGGGCCCGCTCGGGACGGTCCTCGCCACCGCGTTCATGGTGCTTTGCATCGGCGCCAGTTTCGGCGGCGGGAACGCGTTTCAGGTGGGGCAATCGCTCGAGGCGATCCGCGGCGATTACATCCCGGTATTGGTCGATTCGCCTTGGATCTACGGGATCGTGATGGCGGTCGCGGTCGGGTTGGTGATCATCGGCGGGATCCGCAGCATCGGGGCGGTGGCGAGCCGGATCGTGCCGGTGATGTGCCTGCTGTACGTGGCCGCGGCGATGTACATCTTGGCCGTTCACGTGACCGAGATCCCGGCGGCGTTCGCGACGATCGTCCGCGAGGCGTTCACGCCGCAGGCCGCTTACGGGTCGTTCCTGGGGGTGCTGGTGATCGGGATCAAGCGGGCGGTGTTTAGCAACGAAGCGGGGGTCGGGTCGGCAGCGATCGCGCACTCCGCGGCGCGGACCGACGAGCCGGTCAGCGAGGGGATCGTGGCGTTGCTCGAGCCGTTCATCGACACGGTCGTCGTGTGCACGATCACCGCGTTGGTGGTGATCGTCACCGGGGCGTACCAGGCGCCGGAGATGGCCGACGCGATCGAGAACAACGAGGGGGCGAAGGTGACACTCCACGCGTTCGTCCTCGGGGGTCACGACTGGTTCCGTTACGTGCTCTACGCCGCCGTCGTGCTATTCGCCTATTCGACCTGCATCAGCTGGTCGTATTACGGCGAGCGGTGCTGGGTCCAATTGTTCGGGGCGCGAACGTCGATCGTTTACAAGTTGTTGTTTTTGTTGTTCACGTTTCTCGGCTCGGTCGTCACCCGCGGGAATATCCTCGACTTCAGCGACCTGATGATCCTCGGCATGAGCTTCCCGAACCTGCTCGGCGTGTTCCTGCTGAGTGGGATCGTGCGGCACCAACTCGACAAGTACTGGGGCAAAGTCCAACGGGGCGAACTGGGGCCGATCGGCGGAACGGGATCGGGCGGCGGAACGGGGGCAGGCGGCGGAACAGGATCGGGGGCAGGCGGGGACTCGTCGGAGGATTCGGCGGCGGACGAGGCGGCGGGGCCAGAGCGATGAGCCGGGTTTGTGTGATCAACGTCGTCGGGCTGACCCCGCGTCTGCTGCGGCATGCCCCACGGGTCGCGTCGGTCGGCGAGGCGCGGGCGTGGACGGGATCGATCCCCGCGGTCACGTCGACGGCTCAGGCGACGATGATGACGGGGAAGCCCCCCCGCGAACACGGGATCGTCGCTAACGGTTGGTTCTATCGTGACACCCAAGAGATCCGTTTTTGGCAACAGGCCAACTCGCTGGTCCAAGGGGAAAAGTTCTACGAGGGACGCGAGACGGCGAAGATGTTCTGGTGGTTCAACCAGTCGTCGGGGGTGCGGTACAGCTGCACGCCGAAGCCGCACTACGGGTGTGACGGGTCGAAGGTGTTCGACATCATCGACCGCACCGGCTGTGACCTCAAACGGCGACTCGGGCCGTTCCCGTTCTTCAGCTTTTGGGGGCCGGCGGCGGGGTTGCCCAGCAGCGACTGGATCGCGGACGCGTCGGCGATCGTGATGCGGGAGAAGCGGCCCGAGATGACGCTCGTGTATCTGCCGCATCTCGATTACGACTACCAACGGCTGACGGATCCCGACCCGGCTCGGGTCGCCGAAGTCGACGCGGCCGCGGGCCGCGTGATCGAGGCGGCCGAATCGATCGACGCCCGCGTCGTGGTCGTTTCCGAGTACGGGCTGGTCCCGGTCAGCCGTCCGGTCCATCTGAACCGGCGGCTCCGCGAGGCGGGGTGGCTGACGGTCCGTGACGGGCCGTTCGGCGAGATGTTGATGGCGGGGGAATCGGACGCGTTCGCCGTCGCCGACCATCAAATCGCGCACGTTTACGTTCGCAACCCGGCTCATGTCGGCGAAGTCCGCAAGCTGTTGGAGTCGGCACCGGGGGTGGCCTCGGTCGCCGACCCGGGCGATCTGGAACTCGACCATCCCCGCAGCGGCGAACTGATCGCCTTGGCGGAACGGGACGCGTGGTTCACGTATTACTACTGGCTCGACGACGACCGCGCTCCGGACTTCGCCCGCACGGTCGACATCCACCGCAAGCCGGGTTACGACCCGTGCGAACTGTTCATGACGAGCCGCCTGCGGGCGGCGGCACGGGTCGCCCAGAAGAAGCTGGGGTTTCGTTACAAAATGGACGTGATCCCGCTGGAGCCGATGCTCGTCCGCGGGAGTCACGGCTTGGCCGCCGCCGATCCCGACGAAGGCCCTGTGGTCGTGGGTCCACCGGAGTCCCGGGGGGGACCGCTGCCGGGCGACATGCGTGAACTGAAGGGATACGTTCGAGGGTTGTGACCCCCTCCTCCACCTGTTCACCTCTCCGCCTACGCGCATCGCGAAAGGAATCAGCATGGGTCGCCGATCACGCAGACGTCGTCACACCCGGGGTGTGGGTCCGACCAAGTCAGTCGGTCACCCGAGTGCCACCGTTGACGTTCCCGAGGGCGGACCGGGTCGACCCGAGGGCGGACAGGGTCGACCCGAGGGCGGACAGGGTCGACCCGAGGGCGGACAGGGTCGACCCGAGGGCGGACAGGGTCGACCGGAGGGCGGATTGCGTCGCGCGATCGAGAAGGTCTTGGGGGCGTCGAACGTCCCGGACGAGCTCATCGACCGGTTCGCCAACGAGATGGCGAACCGGAACGGGGACGCCAACGGAGGAGAGCGGGTGGGTTCTGACGGGTCTCGGTCGCAACGCTGGCTTTCGCAGTTGAGGGTGATCGAGAGCATGATCCCGCCCCATTGTGGCGATGAGGCGACGCGGGAAAACGCCATGTTTTCGATCACGCGGATCTATCGCGGGGGCGAGATCGAAGCGAACTGCGTCGTCGATCGAAATCTTTATCGCGTGTACGTCGATTGTGGCGGCGGCTACCCGCCGGCCGGTTGCACGTGCCCGGATTCGTCGGGGGAAGGCCCGTGTCGCCATATCGAAGCGCTCGTGTCGTATCTGACGGACCGTTTGGAGTCGAACGAGTCGACGTTACATCATCGGATTAATCGTGGGGCGTTCGCGTTCGGCAAACCGGATCCGGAACTGTTCGAACCGGACGGACCGTCTCAGGCGGCGGCGCCTTCGTCCGCCGAGCGACAGACGGGGTTGATGCTGCGACGGCTCGACGCGATTCTCACATCGCGTCCCACCGATGGCATCGCGGCCGAGGACGACGGCGGGCTTCCCGATGTGCGAACACAGCCGGAAGAGCGGGTCTTGTGGGGATTCACGTTTCGTAACGAGCGGCTGGGGATCGCGCCACGCATCCAGAAAAAGAAGAAGTCTGGGAGCGGGTTCACCAAAGGCCGGCGGGCCACGCTGCAAACGGTCAGGGAACACGAATCGCTCGAGACGAGCGCGGCGGATCGGCGGGTGATCGGCGCGATCCGATTCGCCTACGATGCGTCGGCGTATCACCCCCAATGGACGATCAGCCCAGTCGAAGCCGCTGCTTATTTAGTCGGCGAAGCGAACGTCACGTTGAACGATGAACCGTGCGAGGTCGTCCGTCAGGCTCCCGTCGTGGGCATGGTGCGAACGTCGCAGGGGTGGTCGTTCACCTGGGTCGACGAAAACGGTGAGCCACTGAACCGCCATGCTTGGATCGTCAATGACCGGGCCCTGTTGATTCGACCGTCGCCCGCGCAAGCATCGCCCGCGCAAGCATCGCCCGCGCAGCTCTCGGTCGCGGAACTCCCGCCCGGGACCGGGGAACGACTGGAGCAGTTGCTACGGCTCCCTCCGATCCACGAGGACTTGACCGAATCGTTGATCGAGCGGGTCCGAAAACTTGACGGGGCGTTTCCGATCCGGTTGCCCAAGGAGCACGCCGGGGAGGTCATCGCCGACGTGTTTCGGCCGGCGGTGCTGCTCCGCTCACGTCCCGACGGCACACTCGACTACGGGATCCGGGTCGTCACCGGCGACGGACGTCGTCGAATCCCTGGCCGCGGTGCCGCGATCCGTCCTGGTCACCGGGACGACAAGCCGGTCCAGTGGTACCGGGATTTGGCGGCGGAGGTCGCGACGGCAGAGAGGCTTGCTGATCGGCTCGGGATGCCGACGGGTCCCGAAGCCAATTGGGGCGGGTCGATCGACGACTTCGAGCGTGGCTTGCGGCTGATCGAAACGTTGCAGGACGCGGCCGGCGAGGTCGAATTGATGTGGGATCGGTCTCAGTCCGACAAGCCGCCTCGGGTGCTCGGCCGGTTGTCCGGCCGGAACGTCCGGGTCGAAATCAGCAAAAAGAGGAACTGGTTCGGGATCGACGGTGAGTGCGAGCTGGGGGGGCAATCGTTCGCGCTCGCGAAGTTTCTCGAGTCGCTCCCTTCCGGGGCGTCAGGCGATCGGCTTCGGGGGGAGTATGTCCGGGTCGGCGACGGCGAATGGGCGCGGATCTCGACGCAACTGCGGGAACGCCTATGCCGCCTCCGTGATGCCACCCACGTCGAACGCGATTCGCTTCGGATGGACGCCACCGCGGCCCCCGCGATCCGTGACTTGGCGGATGACGCGGTCGAGATGAAGGCGACGAAGGGCTGGCACGAGTGCGTGGCCCGGTTGAGCCGCGCCGATCGCCTCGATCCGGCACTCCCGGAAGGGCTGCGGGCCGAGCTCCGCGACTACCAGATCGACGGCTACAAGTGGATGCGGCGACTCGCCGAATGGGGCGTCGGCGGCGTGTTGGCCGACGACATGGGACTAGGAAAGACGCTGCAGACATTGGCGGTCTTGCTCGACCGCGTTTCGGAAGGTCCCGCGCTGGTCATCGCCCCCACCTCGGTCGGCTTCAACTGGGTTCGTGAGTCGGAACGGTTCGCACCCGACCTCCGCGTGCATTTGTACCGCGAAACCGAACGGGGCGAGTTCCTGGAACGCGTCGGGCCCGGAGACCTGGTCGTGTGTAGCTATGGGCTCGCCCTACGTGACCGGGATCCGCTCGGCAAGGTCCCCTGGGGTACCGTCGTGATGGACGAGGCGCAAGCGGTGAAGAATAGTCGGAGCAAAACGTCGCAAGCGATCGCGGGGTTCGACGCAAAGTGGACAGTGGCCCTCACCGGGACGCCGGTGGAGAACCACTTGGGGGAACTGTGGAGTCTGTTTCGAATCGTCTCCCCCGGGGTGTTCGGCGGTTGGGACCAGTTCCGAAACCGGTACGCGAATCGGATCGAGAAGCTCGGCGACCCCGAGGCCCGGCGGGCGCTCGCCAGCCGGATTCGCCCCTTCGTGCTTCGGCGGACCAAGTCGCAAGTCTTGACGGAGCTCCCGCCCCGCACCGAGATGACCCTCGAGGTCGACCTGAGCCCGGCCGAACGGGAAATGTACGACCGGGTTCGGCGATCGGCGATCGGGGAAGCCGACGAGATCGCGGCGCTCGGTGACACGAGCGACCAACGGTTCAAACTGCTCGCGCTGCTGACGCGGCTTCGCCAATTCGCCTGTCACCCGGGGCTGGTTCAAAAGGACTGGAACGGCTCGTCGGCAAAGCTGGACCTGTTGTGCGAGACGATCGATGAGCTTCGGGAGGAAGGACATCGGGCGTTGGTATTCAGCCAATTCACGCAACACCTCGCGCTGATCCGAGACGCTTTCGAGGCGCGCGGCATCCGCTTCGAGTACCTCGACGGTTCGACCCCGGCCAAGGCGAGACGCGAACGGGTCGACGCGTTCCAAAACGGTGACGCCGACGTGTTCCTGATCTCGCTCAAGGCGGGCGGCACCGGGCTCAACCTGACCGCGGCCGACTACGTGATCCACGCCGACCCGTGGTGGAACCCGGCGGTCGAGGACCAGGCGACCGACCGCGCCCACCGGATCGGGCAAGACAAGCCGGTGATGGTGTACCGGTTGATCACGAAAGGGACGATCGAAGAGGAAATCCTGAAACTGCACGAGACGAAGCGGGACCTGATGGCCGGCGTGCTCGAGGGGACCACCGAGGCGGCGAAGCTGAGCACCGACGAGCTGATCGGGCTGATCCGCGGGGCCGACCGTTGACAGGTCGCGGATCGACAAGTCCTGTTTCCGGATCGTCGAAGCGTTCGGTCGGGAAATCACGGTCCATCGCCTTCCCCGCCCCCCCGAGCAGTGGGGCCGGATGCGTGGCGCCGTTCCGCTCTCGAGTGAATGGGTGTGTCATCCGTTCCGCGACCCTTGCCCGGTTCAAGACGCGTCCGGGACGCGATCGATGACGAGCGTGACCGGCCCGTCGTTGACCAAGTGGACCTGCATGTCGGCGGCGAAGACGCCCCGTCCGACCGGCACGCCACGCTCGGCGATTCGCGATGCATAAATTTCGTAGACCCGGTTCGCCGGCTCGGGCGGTGCCGCGGCGGTGAACGCGGGGCGACGTCCCTTGCGGCAATCGCCCAGCAACGTGAACTGGCTGACCGCGAGCACCTCGCCGCCGACGTCGAGGAGTGACCGGTTCATCTTCCCCGCTTCGTCGGGGAACACCCGGAGCTCGACCGTCTTGTCCGCCAACCAAGTCGCCTCGCGTTGGCCGTCGCCGTGTCCGACGCCGACCAACGCGAGCAACCCGCGACCGATCCGGCCGACGACCTCGCCGTCCACTTCGACGCGGGCCGACGTGACCCGCTGTAGCACGATTCTCATGGTCTTGTCCTCGGGGTGTCTTGCACGAAAGGTACCGGACATTTCCTTCCCGCACGATCCTTCGCCGATCGTGTTTCGGCTCCGGTTTTTGGGCCCCGGGGTTGCCCCGTCCCGGGTGCGGGGCGGATAACAGGATTCCGGTTCCGCTGCCCTGCCCTGCCCTGCCCTGACCTGACCTGACCTGACCTGCCCTGCCCTGACCTGACCTGACCTGACCTGGCCCGTCCGGACACGGCTGCCTCCCCGTTTCACACCGTCGGTCCGAGTTCTCGCCCTGCCTCGCCATCTACGGCGGGAGGAGTCACGCCCGTGTCGATCAGCAGCCCTCGGGACGAAGCGACGATCGCGGTCCGCGAGCGGGTCTATTCCGATGCGAGCCGCGCGGCGGCGTGGGGCTTGGGGGTGAACTTGGCGTTGATGGTTGCCAAGCTCGCGGGGGCCGCGTTGACCGGCTCCGCCGCGCTCGTCGCCGATGCCGTCAACTCGATCGGCGACGTCACCAGCGCGGTGGCGGTACGGGTCGCGCTGTACGTGGCGCAGCTCGACGAAGACGACGACCATCCTTACGGTCATACGAAGGCGGAGTCGATCGCGGGGCTGGGCGTCGCCTTGTTGGTCGTGTTCAGCGCCGTGGTGTTGTCGGTCGAGACCACGCGGCGTCTGTTCGACGGGTTGACCGCGCCGGGGGCGTGGGCCGGATGGATCGCCGCGGGATGTGCGGTGACCAAGGAGGCAATTTATCGATACACCCGTCGTGCCGCGACGCGGTTGGGATCGTCCGCGCTCCGCTCGGCCGCTTGGGATCACCGCAGCGACGCGATCGGTTCGGCCGTCGTCGCGGGATCGCTGCTGATCGCGCCCCACACCGGCGCCGCCGCGGCGTACATCGACTCGATCGCGGCGCTTGGGGTCTGTTTGTTTTTGGTCGTCACCGGGTGTCGGATCTTCGCCGCGACGGCGCGGGAGATGATGGACCAGCAAGCGGACCCCGAAACGGTCTCGCTCGCGCGGCGAGCCGCGATGCACGTCGACGGTGTCGCCGACGTCGAGAAACTCCGGGTCCGCAAGAGCGGGCTCGAATACTTCATCGAGATCCACGTCCAAGTCGACGGCACCCTCACCGTCGATCAAGGCCACCTGATCGGACACCAAGTCAAGGACCGCTTGCTCCTGGAAATGCCACGCGTCCGCGACGTTCACGTGCACATCGAACCGCACCACGACGTCACCGGGCCGAACTGACTGCCTATCCGAAAAGGGGGCCGACCCTTTGTAGATTTCCAGCTGACATCGCGGTCAACGGCTTTTCCACGTCCTTTCTTAGCCACCCGCTCGCTCCA
>JAWLFY010000006.1:0-53858 GCA_041685355.1 Pirellulaceae bacterium
GAGGACGGTGCGGTCAATAAAAAAACCGGGGTGATGTCACCCCGGTTGGCGAATCTCGACGGGCGGTAGCCGGGGCTCAGTTGCCCTCGGGGGTTTCCGCGCCGGTGGTGACGTTTCCGTCCGGGGTCTCGGCGCCGGTCGTGACATTGCCGTCGGGGGTTTCCGCACCGGTCGTGATGTTCGAATCGGGGGTCTCGGCGCCCGTGGTGACGTTCGAGTCGGCGGGGGCGGCCGGTTCGGCCGGGGCTTCGACCGAGGTATCGGTCGAGGTATCGGTCGAGGTGTCAACGTCTTCGGCGGGTGGCTGGCAACCGACGGCAACCGCGAGCAGGGAAAGGCAGGTCAAGGTTCCGAGGAAAGTTCGGATCGATTTCATCTTCGTGAACGCTCTCATCGAGTGAGGTATGGACTCATATCACTTTGATTATGGTGCCCCCCTCCGATGTGTCAAAGCGTGGCGACTGAGATAATCGCTATTCGTGGACGGCCGCTGGCGTCTCCGAGGTCACAATCCGATCTCTCGCTGGCCACCCAGCGGGGGTTCACCGATGTAGGTTCCGGAGCGATCGGGCGCGATCGCCGCCGCGTCCCGATTCCATCGGGTTTCGAGTCCCCTCATTGATTGGTGTGAAAATGAAGACCCGCATCACGGCCGCTTTGGCGATCACCGCCTTGGCGACCCTCACGATCGCCGGCAACGCTTGGTCCCAACAGCGTGAGGACTGGTCGCAGCCGTCTCAAGACACCCGATCGACGGAAGAATCCTCGGTCGTCCTCTCCCGATCGGGGTCGGGGAGCGAGTCGCGTGACGCCACGACGCCGGCTTCGCTGCGGCAAGCGCGGGCGATGTACGAGGCACAGCAGCGGTTGAAGCGGATCGAGCGGAATCGCTGGATGGGACACGAGCCGCTACGGCCGAGCTTCAACGCGGTACCGATGATGACGAGCCGATACGCCCCAAACAGGGTGGTGTACATTCCGTACTACATCCGGACTCGCTAGTCGGACGAATTCGTCGGGATCGGCTCATGGACCGAGCGGTTCGTCGCCGATAGATGCCAACGGGGGTGGGGACGTCGCGCGGCAACCGATCCGTTGGCCGCTGCCGTGAAAACATGTCACCTGCTATTGCTTTGGACTTTGGTCGGAATCGCCGGCTCGGTTGGGGGCTGCGCGCTGGTTCCCGAGACCCGGTACCGCGACTCGCTGCACAACCCGTTCCCGCAGCTGGGCCGGGTCGCGGTGTTGCCGTTCTTCAATCAGAGCGACGAGCCGACCGTCAATTCGGTGAGGGTTGCCGAGAGTTATTACGCGGCGTTGCAGGCGGTCCCCGGGTTTGAGGTGTTGCCGGTCGGTGTCACTCAAACGCAGTGGGACGCCTATTCGGTCCGGTTCGGCGAACCGCGGACGGGGGACGAGTTCCAGCGATTCGCCCAGTTCCTCGGGGTCGACGCGATCGTCGTCGGATCGGTGACCGATTTCGACGCGTACTATCCGCCCCGGGTCGGGTTGTCGGTTCATTGGTACGCGGCAAACCCCGGATTTCATCCGATCCCGGCCGGCTATGGGCTCCCGTGGGGGACCGAGGCGGAGGACCAGATCCCTCGGCGGATCGTCCGCGAGGCGGAGTTCGAACTCGCCCGCAGCCAGTTGCGGACGCAGACGCCGCTTCCCGCGAGTGCCGCAGGGGCATCCGCGACACCTTCCTCGGCGACGGTTTCGAGCGACGACCGGGGCGTCGCCGCCGGGATGTCGGCTCCCACGTTGGGAGACGTCGGTGAATCGGGCGGATTCGCGGCGGAAGGTTTCGTTGATGACGCGGGGACGTTGCCGGCGGATTCGGGGACGTTGCCGGCGGATTGGCCCGACCCGACCGACTTGATCCCGGACTCGCCGTCGCCGGTCCGTCCGATAGCGCGTGTGAACCATGAGCCGGTGTTGACGCACACGCGGCTGTTCCGGGGGACCGACCCTTACGTTACGGAGAAGTTGGCCGATTACGTCGAGACCGGCGATGACGCACGCCCGTCGGGTTGGCGAGGGTATTTGAATCGTAGCGAAGATTTCGTCCGTTTCTGTTGTCACTTGCACGTGACCGAAATGCTCGAGTCTCGGGGCGGTCGGGACGAAAGCGACCTCATCCTGCGGTGGCCGCTCGACCGATACTGAAGCCCAGACCGGGAGGAATGATCGGTCGACCGGATCGCGTCGGGACCGTCCTCGGGACGGCGGCGTGAAACCGGCGCGCGTCGGGATCGGGCCTTTCGCGTGGGTCGGGCATGGAGCAACCAAAACGGATGGCCTTCGGCATGGACAGGGAATACAACGTGTTGGCACTCGTCAAAGGTGAAGAACGATTCATCTTTCTTTTCGACGACGCCAACCGCGACGAGACCCTCCGCCAACTGGCCCGCTTCGCGGCCGACCCGGAGCTCGATTTCTCGTGGTACGACGCGGCGATGCTGAGCCAGAAGATCCGCGACGCGGTCCCCAGCGACGACGAGTTCGCGGCGAGTCAGGAGTTCGACAGCTTGACCTTCGACGACTTTCGGTGAGCGGACGTGCGATCGACCGTCACCCGGTTCCTGCGGCACATGGCGACTGAGCGGAACGCGTCCGAGTTAACGATCAAGGCGTACCGCGAGGACCTGTTCGGCTTGCTCGAATGGCTCGAGTCGTCGCGGGGTCACGTCCCGACGCCGGACGAGCTATCGCCCCAGGAATTGCGGGCGTACCAGGCGGCGTTGCAGCAGGCGGGATACGCACGGACGACGATCTCACGAAAGCTGGCGTCGCTGCGGAGTTTCTATCGGTTCGCGATGCGGAACGGATTGGCGACGAGCAACCCGGCGAAACCGCTGCGGAACCCGCGTCGTCATCGCAAGCTGCCGCACGTGTTGACGAGCGACGAGGTCGGCCGTCTGTTGATCGCGCCGCCGGGCGACTCGGTCGCGGGGCTTCGCGACCGGGCGATCCTGGAAACGATCTATTCGGCCGGGCTGCGGGTGAGCGAGCTCGTAAATCTCCGAGACCAAGATGTCGATCGCGACCAACAGATTCTGCGGGTCCGCGGGAAGGGACGAAAGGAACGGCTCAGCCCGCTCGGTTCTTTCGCTTTCCGGGCGGTCGACCGCTATGTGGCGGGTCGGACCCGTGCCGCGGAAGTCGAGGCGATGAAGCGTGAGGGGCCGCTGTTCGTCAACCGTTTCGGGCGGATCCTGACGACCCGCAGCGTCGGGCGAATGTTGGACAAGTACATCGCCGCGGCGGAGCTCGATACGCGGACCAGCCCACACACGCTACGGCACAGCTTCGCGACCCATCTGCTCGACCGCGGCGCCGACATCCGCAGCGTCCAGGAGTTGCTCGGGCATAAGAACCTGACCACGACCCAGATCTACACGCACGTCAGCGCCGCGAACCTTCGCAAGATCTACGAGCGGGCGCACCCGCGGGCCGGGTGATCAAAGGGCCGAACGCCTACGGTTCGATCCACATCAGGTCGTCCCACCAGGGGACGTCGTTCGGTTGCGGGGGGCCTTCGCTGGTGCGGCCCGAGAGCACGATCCGGGTGATCTCCCGTTCCAATTTCTTTTCGATCTCCGGGTTCGTCCCGAGCAGGTCTTCGGTTTCGCCGGGATCGGACGCCAAGTCATAAAGCTCGCGTCGTTGTCCCTTCCCTTCCATGATCAGCTTCCAGTTTCCGTGCCGGACGGCGAACCCGCCGCGGACGCTGTGATGGATCATCGGCGGGCGGGCCGGGTGGCCGTCGTCGCCATCGAGCAACCCTAGGAAGCTGACGCTGTCTTCCCCGGCGTCATCGGGAAGCGTTTCCCCTAACAACTCGGCGAACGTGGCTAGCAGATCGGTTTGACAGACCGCCGCGTCGACGACCCGTCCCGGTTGGCAGCGACCGGGCCAACGGACGAAGAATGGCACGCGGTGGCCGCCTTCATAGATCGAACGCTTCCCTTCGCGATACGGGCCGTTGCTGCGGTGTCCGAACCGTTGGTCGCGTTCCACCCAAGTGTTCTCCGGGCCGTTATCGCTGGTGACGATCACGAGCGTTTCTTCCGCAATCCCGCGGCGATCCAAGACGTCCAAAATCCGCCCGATGTGCCAATCGGTTTCGATCAGGAAGTCGCCGTACGCCCCCGCCTGGCTCTGACCGCGGAACCGTTCGATCGGGATCACCGGTTTGTGGGGCGAGGTGTAGGCGAGATAGAGGAAGAACGGGGCGGGTGCGTCACGGTTGCGGTCGTCATCAGGGTCCGTGTCGAGCTCGGCATCAGGGTCGGCGTCGAGGTCGGCATCAGGGTTGGCATCGAGGTGTCGCTCGATCCGGTCGATCGCCCGGTCGGTGAACCGCGTCAGGCATTCCGCGTCGACGAAATCGGGGGCGACCTCGAGGGAGCCGCGAACGACGCCCCAGCGGTCGGTCGTCCCGGGATCGCTCGTCACTTCCTCGTAGGGAGGCATGATCCGATAGTCGTTGATCGCGATTTCGTTCGGTTTCTTCGCTGTATACCGAGTCGGGGGCACCGCCGCGTAGCGACCGTCGAACCACGCCAAGACGCCGTAGTTCATCGAGGCGGGGATTCCCCAGAAATCTTCGAACCCCTTGTCGAGCGGCATGTCGCGAACGGGCTGGCTCCAATCACGGTTTTCCCGGGTTCCGGGGAACTGCATTCCCAAGTGCCACTTCCCGACCATCGCCGTCGAGTATCCGTGATCGCGGAGGAACGAGGCGAGGGTCACCCGGTCGTCCTCGATCAGACATTCTCGTTCGGCGCCGAACACGCCCCGTTTGAGTTCGGTTCGCCAGCTGTAACGCCCGGTCAACAGCCCATAACGCGACGGCGTGCAGACGGTGTCGCTGCTGTGGGCGTCGGTGAACGTGATCCCTTCGCGGGCGAGCCGGTCGAGGTTGGGCGTGGTGACTTTCGCGTCGGGGTTCAGGCAGCTCGCGTCGCCGTAGCCTTGGTCGTCGGTGTAGATCACGATCACGTTCGGCGGGTCGTCGGCAAGGCAATCCGAGACGGTGATCGCGAGGCTCGCGAGGAGGAAGATGGGCGATCGGGGGGAGGTCGTTCGCGGGCGGAACACGGCACACGTCACGAGGTTTGGAGGTAGGGAAGAGGGTTGGGGCAGCAAAACCGGACGGCTCGCGCCGTTCTGCTCGCGCCGTTCCGCGACGGTCAGAGCTTTGCGGGGTCGAGCACGACGTGTCGGATCGATCGACGTTGCCAGGTGTAGGTCACGTGCACCAAGCCGTCTTTCGCTTGGATCACGGCGGGGTAGGAGAACTCGGCGCGGCCGTCGACCTTCTCCAGCGGCATCACGGTCCGCCACCGCCGACCGTCGTCGGAAATCGCGACGTTGAGCACCTCTCGGCCGCTCCGGTCCGGGGTGCGGACCGCGTGGTTGTAGACGAGAAGTTGGCGGCCGTCGGCGAGGGTGACGGCGTCGGTCCCGGAGTTCGGGTTGGGCAGCGGGGTGGCGTTGAGCGGGCCCCATGACCTCCCGCCATCGGTCGACCAACTTTCCGCGATCACGTTCTGTCGCGTCCGACAAAGGATCTGCATGCGGCCGTCCTCGTAGGTCAAGATGCTTGGCTGGATCGCATCGAACCGCGAGGCGTCGTGGATCGGGCCGATCACCTCCCAGCTCTCGCCGAGGTCGGAGGTCCGTTCGAAGTGGACCCGCCAGCCGTCATTTTCGGTGCTGCTGGGGCACAGCAGCGAGCCGTCGTCGAGTTCGATCGGCTTATTTTTGACCGGGCCGAGCAGTTGTCGGTTGGCTTCGGGGAGCCGGTCATCGGTGCCGAGTTTCCGCGGCGACGACCACGTCTGGCCGCCGTCGTCGGAGGTCGTCAACATGCCCCACCATTGCCGCGGGTCGAGGCCGACTTTGTAGAACAGAAGCAGCGGGCCGCGGGACGGCTGAAAAAGGACGGGGTTCCAGCAAGCGAACTCGTTCGCTTCGCCCTCCGACCCGTCGACCACCTCGACCGGCGTCGACCACGTTCCGCCGTCGTGTCGGGAAACCCAGATTCCGACGTCGGGGTTCTTTTCGTGGCTGCCGCCGAACCAAGCCGCGACCAGTCCGCCATCGGTTTCGACAATCGTCGACGCGTGACACTGGGGCGTTTGGCGATTCTCCAGCGGGTAGATCAGTCCCGAACGGACGATCGCCGGCGAAGTCTCGGCCGAGTCGTGTTCGCTCGCGTCTTGGGCTGAGGCGTCCCACGGCAAAGACGCGGCGAGGGGAAGGAGGGGGAGCGAAAGGCGAAGCCGAGGGTGCATGTGGTGGATCCTGCGTAAATCGCATAAGTGGCCCCTCGCCGATGTCACGGCGGCGGCCCAGCGGTGGGACAAATCAGACCGGTCGTCCGGGGTGGCGTACCGTTCCGAGAAGACGGGAAGGGCCGCCGATCTCGGCCCGGTCATTGTAATGTGAGCGAGTACCATGATGCGGTTGTTGGCGAGCCTGTTTTGTTGCTTGGTCGGGTTCGGGATGACGCTGGGCTTTGTGTTGTTCAGCGGCCAAATCCCGCAGTCGTACGTGGACCGCGCGATCGATCACTTACCGGCGGAACTGGTGTCGTGGGAAGGAACCGGTTTCGGTGTCGACTTCGGTGACGTTTCGATATCCGACGTGAACTGGCCGCCCCGGGTCGGCGAGACGTATCCCGATTTGACGTTGACGGACCAATTCGGCGAGAAGGTGCGGCTTCGCGATTTCGCCGGGAAGGTGATCCTGGTCGAACTCGCCGCGGTCCCTTGCCAAGGATGTCAGGCGTTTGCCGGCGGGAACGAGCACGGAGGGTTCGGCGGGTTTGCCGCCCAATCGGGGCTCGAGTCGATCCATCAGTATGCGAAGACGTATGGCGACGTCGATTTGGGAAAGGACCCGGAGGTCGTGTTCGTGCAGTTGCTACTTTACGGGCGCAAAATGCACAGTCCGACGGCGGAAGAGGTGGGGGGCTGGGCGTCGCATTTCCGGATGAACGAGAGCCCGAATCGAAGCGGGCGTCCGAACCAATTCGTGTTGCGGGGGACGCCCGAGTTGTTGACCGGCAACGTCCACGATCGTATCCCGGGGTTCCAATTGATCGGCCGCGATTTTGTGCTCCGCAGCGAATCGAGCGGGGCGCACCCGGAAACGGACCTGTATCAGCAATTGCTGCCGGAACTGGGGAGACTCTCGCGGGACGGGCGAGGATCCGGACACGGTTCGCGGGTTGAGTGAGCGGTGGCATGAAGTCACCGAGAACGTGTCGACCGGGATGCACCGTCAGATCGACCGGGATGCACCGTCAGATCGACCGGGATGCACCGTCAGAGCAGGTGTTTCGCTTTGATCTCGAGATACTGATTGACAAGTGGCGCGGTGAGTTCGTCGGGGAAGGTATCGAGGATCAAGACGCCGCGGTGCTCGAGGTCTTTGAGGACTTGGTCCCGCCACACCAGAATATCGGCGGCGGCGGCGGCGCGATACATCGCGAACCGGTCGCCGCCCGGGCCGGGGTCGCCGGGGTGATCGGCCGCTTCGAACATTTCACGGTCGCGTAGCAGGACGCCCAGGGGCAGGTGTCGTCCGCTGAGGTTGGTGAGGTAGTCGACGACGGCGCCCGCGTTGACTTCGTCGATCACGTTGGTGGTCAACACCACGAGCGAGCGACGTTTGCAGCGGGTCGAGAGGTACAGGAAGGCTTGGTCATACCGCGACTCGACCATTCGCGGGAACTGGTCGAACCCGGCTTGGATCAACCGGTTCATCTGGCTGGCGCCGCCGCGGGGCGGGATGTAGGCGTGGATCTTGTCGGAGAAGCAGAGCAAGCCGACCGCGTCGCCTTGGTGCAACGCGACGTAGGCCATCATCAGGGTCGCGTTGAGGGCGTGATCGAGCAGGGTGTAGCCGTCCCGCTCGTTGGTCATCATGCGACCACAATCGAGCAGGAACATCACGCGTTGGCTCTGGTCGCTTTGGAATTGGCGAACGGTCAGCTTCCGTCGCCGCGCCGTACTCCGCCAATCGATGTGCCGATAATTATCGTCGCGGGAATAATCACGGAGCCGTTCGAAGTCGCTGTCTTGGCCGACGTTTCGCGTCCGGCGGACCCCGATCAGGCTGAGCCGATTGGTCCGCGCCAAGATCGCGTAATCGGACAACTGTTTCATGTCGGGATAAACGTTGAGGCGACTTTCGCACGGCACACGCAGGTGACGTGTCCAGAACCGCAGCGGGCTCGCGAAGCGGAGATAAACGTATTCGAGCTCGAACGCCCCGCGTTGTTGCGGGACCAGCTTGCGTCGGAGGGTAAGCCGTCCGCGGTGGGGCAACCGCAACGGGTGCTGGTCGGGGCGAGACAAGAACGGCCCCGGCACGTCGTCCTTGACCGTCCCGGCGAGCGTCATGCCGGTACGGTTTTCGATCGTCAGTTCGCTTTCGACCGGGACGCCGAGCGAACAGGAGCGGGGGAGTTGGCGGGCGACGGTGATCCCGCGTGAGGTAAGCCAATAAGTCAGCAGAAAATCACCGGCCGTCGCCGCCACGATCAGCCCGTCGACGAGCAACACGGCGAACAACATCGCGGGGACGAACACCGTCAACAGGCTGAGCCCGACCGAGACCGATAGCCAGACGGCCCACGGCAGGGCGGGATAGATCTTGGTCCGCCACGCCGCGACGACGAGCGGGACGGCGAGGGCGAGGAGCAGCAACCACGGCAACTGGGTGAGGGCTCGGAACTGGGTCTCCGCGGCTTCGGTGGAAAAGGGCTGCATCGAGGGGGCGCCGCGTGCGTCGGGGAAAACTGGTCGGGGGCAGCGATGAACGGGCCTTCGGGTTCCGTTACGATTACCCCAGACCGGGGTGTGAAAATCAAGGCGGGCGATCCGAAAAGGGGTCAGACCGTTTCCCCATCGAGCGTATTACCGAGAGGCCCGAGGATGACCACTTTCCGCCCATCACCTGCTTTCCGCGAGTCACCCGCTTTCCGGCCGACGTCGACTTTCCGCCCGCTCGCGCCCGCCAGGGCGGGACGAACCTTGCCCGTCTTCCTGGGGCTCCTTATGGCGGGGTTCGGTTTGGCGGGGGGATTTCCGGCAGGGGGATTTCCGGCGACGCTCGCCGCCGACGAACCGGGCGAACCGGGCGAACCGGGCGAACCGGGCGAACCGGGCGAACCGGGCGAGCCGGGCGAAGCGGGCGAGGTCCGCTGGATGGCCGGGGTCGCTCGGGTCGATGTGACGCCGCGGGAACCGGTTCGGATGGCGGGATACGGGAATCGCGACCGTCCGAGCGACGGGGTCGACCAGCCGCTTCACGTCCGCTGCCTCGCGCTCCGCGAGGGCGGTGACGGGTCGCAAACGGGTGACGGGTCGCAAACGGGTGACGGCGGGGGCGAAAATCGAAACGGCCGGACGCTGGTGTTGTTGTCGGTCGAGACGATCGGGCTACCCGGATCGATGACCCGTGAGCTCGCGGCGACGCTCAACGAGCGTCACGGGTTGAGTCGCGAGCGGGTCGTGTTTTGCAGCACGCATACCCACACCGGGCCGGACTTGGTCAGCGAACTCTCGAACATCTTTTCCACGCCGATGAGTGACGCCGAGGTCGCGGCGGGGAAGCGATACCGGGACCAGCTTCGCGAAGGGATCCTGCGGGCGGTCGATTTGGCGTTGCGGGATATCGCGCCGGCGTCGCTGGCGTATCAGGTCGGCGAGTCGACCTTCGCGGTGAACCGGCGGGTGTTAACCGACGGGATCTGGTCGGGCTTCGGCGTCCAGCCGGACGGGCCGGTCGATCACACGGTCCCGGTGCTGCGGATCGCCGGGCCGGAGGGGGCGGTCCGCGGGATCGTTTTCAACTACGCGTGTCACTGCACGACCCTTGGCGGCGACCACTATCGGATCGGGGGTGATTGGGCCGGTTACGCCGCGACAAGGCTGGAGTCGGCCTATCCCGACGCGGTAGCGTTGAGCACGATCGGGTGTGGGGCGGACGCGAACCCGAACCCGCGGGGGCAGTTGGAGATGGCGGTCGCGCATGGCGAGGCGATGGCGGACGAGGTGAAGCGGGTCGTCGACGGGGAGATGCGCACAATTCGGGAAGCGGCGGACCCGCGGTTCGATTACGCGGCGTTACCGTTCGAGTTGCCCACGCCCGACGAGTTGCGGGAACGTCTCGAAGGGGGGAGCCAGGACGACGGTCGCCCGCAAACGCGGAGACACGCCCGGCAACTTCTCGACACGTACGAGGAGGAAGGGCGGCTACCGGCGACCTACCCGGTCCCGATCCAAGCGTGGAAGTTCGGTGACGAATTGACGATGGTGTTTCTCGGCGGGGAGGTCGTGGTCGATTACGCGTTGCGGTTGAAGAAGTTGCTCGGCGATGAGGACCTTTGGGTAACCGCGTACGCGAACGACGTGCTCGGTTACATCGCCAGCGAACGGATGCGTCAGGAAAAGGGGTACGAGTATTTCTATTCGGGGATCTACTATGGTTTGCCTGGGCCGTGGGCGTCGGGGACGGAAGACTTGCTGGTGGAACGGATCGAGTCGCTGGTCCGCGGCGGCGGGCGATCGAAGCCGTTGTCCCCCGACGCGGCGCTCCGTTCGCTCCGCGTCCCCGACGGGTACAAAATCGAGTTGGTCGCGTCCGAGCCGTTGGTGACGGATCCGATCAACGTCGCGTTCGGTGAAGACGGGCGATTGTGGGTGGTCGAGATGGGGGATTACCCGGAGGGACAGAACCAGGGCCGGGTGAAGGTGTTGTCGGACACCGACGGGGACGGCGTGTTCGACAAGGCGGAACCGTTTTTGGATGGGTTGTCGTTTCCGACCGGGGTGCATCCTTGGCGGGACGGCGTGTTGGTCTCGGCAGCGCCCGACATCGTGTTCGCGCGGGACACCGACGGCGACGGCCGGGCCGACGAAACGGAGACGCTGTACACGGGGTTTCGCGAGGGGAATCCGCAACATCTCGTCAACGGGTTCACGTACGGGCTGGATCACTCGATGCATTTGGCCAGCGGGGATCGCTTGGGCGAGATCAGCAGCGTACGGACGGGCGAAACGATCCGCGGGTCGGGCCAAGACGTCAAACTTTGGCCCGACTCGGGGCGCTTGGCGGCGACGAGCGGCCGGACCCAGTTCGTCCGGAGTCGTGACGATTGGGGACGTTGGTTCGGCAACAACAATTCCCGTCCGATGTACCACTTCCCGATCGACGATTCGTACTTAGGGCGAAACGCCGCGGTGGCGTATTCGCAAAACACGCATTCGTTGTTCACCCCCGCGGTGGCCCCGAGGGTGTTTCCGGTGACGCCCGCGATCGAACGGTTCAACGACCTTTTCGCGGCGAACCGATTCACGTCGGCATGCAGCAGCATCGTCGCCCGTTCGCCGTCGTTTCACGTGGGCGACCACGAATCGGTGTTCGTGTGCGAACCGGTCCACAACTTGGTGCATCGCTCGGTTTTGATTCCGGAGGGTGCGACATTTCGTGCCGAGCGGATCGCGGCGGAGGAGCGTTCGGAGTTTCTCGCCTCGGAGGACCCTTGGTTTCGCCCCGTGCGGGCGGCGGTCGGGACGGACGGGGCGTTATGGGTGGTCGACATGTATCGCGAGGTGATCGAGCATCCGGAGTGGATCCCGCAAGCGTGGCAGCAGCAGTTGGATTTACGGGCGGGTGCGGATCGGGGGCGGATCTACCGGATTTGTCGCGAGGGGGGCGAGGCACGTGATTCGGACACCGCGGTGGCGTCGGCGTCGTGTTCGTCGGCGCTTCCCGACGTGGCCGGTGCGGCAACGGAAGAGCTGGTCGGGATGCTTCGGTCGCCCGTCGGCCCGGTACGTGACATGGCCCAGCGGGTGTTGTTGCACCGGGACGCACCGGGATTGGCGGAGTTGCTAAGGGAGTTGGCGTCCGATGTCGAGATTCCGGCGGCGCGGGCCCACTCGCTTTCGATGCTGGATCATCTTGGCGAGCTCGACCGCGAGGTTTTGTTGGCGGCGCTCCGGTCGGATCATGCGGGGTTGTTGGGCGTCGCGATTCGGGTCGCGGAATCGCGGATCGGGGACGACCCGGAGTTGGTCGCACGGGTGGCGCGTTTGGGCCAGCATCCGGACGCCACGGTCGCGGTCGCGGCGGCGGTCGCGCTCGGCGAGTCGTCGTCGCCCGCCGCGGGGGAGGGGTTGGGGCGGATCGCGTCGCGGGATGACTTGGACGGTTGGTTGGCGACGGCGGTTTCGAGCTCTTCGGCGGTGCATGCCCCGGCGGTGGCGACCGCGTTGTTGGAACGCGTGGAAGGGTCGGAAGCCCCCGTCTCGGAAACCGCGATGCGGTTATTGGCCGAATGCTTCGGGACGATCGACGAAGCAGGCGTGAAGGGGGCCAGCGGGACGGGCATCGGCTCGCTAAAGGCGTGGCCGGATTTGCAACGGCGAGTCGCTGCGGTGCTGGGAAACGAGCAGTTATCACCGGAGCGGCGACTCCGTTTGGCGTCGGGGATCGCCACGGCGTTCCGGGGCGGTCGTTCGCTGGTCGATGCCGCGGGGGACGCGTTCGAACCGCTTCGGGAGTCGGCTTGGCGGGTGGCGGAAGACTCACAGCGTCCCGTGTCGACTCGATGCGAGGCGTTGACATTGATTCGGGTCGCGTCATCACTCGACCGTTCCGAACGGGAGATGTTGTGGGGATTGCTGACCGCGGAGTCACCGCCCGAGGTCCAACGTCAAGCGATCGACTGTCTGTTTCATCGCCCAGACCCGGGGACGGTTGACGCGTTGGCCGAGCGATGGCAATCGCTCACCCGTTCGGTCCGAGACCACGGATTGGCGCGGGTGTTGTCGCATCGGTCGTTGTCGGAGCGATTGTTGGACTTGCTGGAATCGGGGGAGATGCGAGTTCGTGATTTGCCGCCGGCGGCGCGGCAGCAA
The DNA here is from genome assembly GCA_041685355.1 of Pirellulaceae bacterium. Classification (GTDB taxonomy): domain Bacteria; phylum Planctomycetota; class Planctomycetia; order Pirellulales; family Pirellulaceae; genus JAWLFY01. The sequence goes on from JAWLFY010000006.1 coordinate 12,948, forward strand.
TTGATGCAAGGGGGGACGCAAGGGATGAAGGCGCGGGCGGCACGGCTGATCGGAGAGCGTGGAGAGTCGCAGCGCGCGGGGTTGGTCCGCCGGTACTTGGACGCGTTCGGCGCGTCGGATTCTTCGACGGGAGAAACGCACGGGGAAGGGAAGCGGCTTTTCGAGAAGCATTGCGGGGTATGCCATGTCGGGGACGAATCGAAGCAGGCGGTCGGGCCGAGTCTGGAGAACTTGACGGACCGATCTGACCGGGCGTTGGTCGAGGCGGTGCTCGACCCGAACCGTGCGGTCGAGCCGAAGTATGAGAACTATTTGGTGCTCACCGACGACGACCGGATCTACGCGGGGGTCATCGAGTCGGAAGTCGCCGAGAGTTTGACGGTGGCCCAGGCCGACGGTCGGCGGGTCGCGATCCCTCGTTCGCGGATCGATTCGATCAAGGCGACCGGGACGTCGTTGATGCCCGAGGGGATGGAGGACGCGATTTCTTCGACTGAGTTGGAGAAGATCGTCCGTTATCTGCAGGCCGGCCCGCGTTAATCTGTGCGGGCTGCTTTGCAAAGCACGTAGTTTTCTTCGCTTCGCTTCCGATAACAACGGCGGAGGGGTTCGCCCGGTTCGCAGCGGGGTGCGCTGTTCCTCTTTTGAACGTGTCGATCTGCCCCGGGCGTGAACCACGGGGGGCGACAACGGGAAGAATCCGATCTGGCGGCTGACGTCCGCTCGCAATGGGAATCGAGGATATGTTCCGCACTAGCATCCACTTGGCGGCCATCGCCGTGCTCGGGTTTGCATCGGTCGCCGGCGCCCAGGGAACGGAGACGGCGCCGACCGCGACGCTTTGGCGATTCCTGGGGATCCCACAGGGAGTGCAGAAGGTCCGCGACGTCAGCCTGAACCGGCGGGGCAACTTTCCCGGTTTGGAGCGGAAGCCGCCGATCAAGCGGATCGCCGACCCCGCGAACTTGGAATCGCCCGATCCGGCGATCAAAGCGGCGGCGGAGATCAAGGCCGCCGAAGATATGAAGTCCCAGAAGGTCAAGGCGATCAAATATCTCGCGTCGATGGGATGCGGTTGCTACGACAAGGACGGCAAGATCACCGACGCGTTGCTCGCGGCGACCGACGACTGCACCCCGGACGTGCGGATGGCGGCGATCGAAGCGTTCGAAGACGCGGCCAACGGCGAACAGTGTCGCAAGTGCGGCTCGACCTCATGCTGCAGCGAAAAGGTCACCAAGCGGCTGAGCGAGATCGCCTACGAGCGGGACGATACCGGCTGCCCGATCGAACCCGACGCCGAGATCCGAGAGGCGGCGGCTCGAGTGCTTCGGATCTGCTGTCCCGGCGGCGCCCCGATGGGACCGTTCGAGGAAGAAACCGAAGAAGTCCCGCCGGAAGTGATCCCGGGCGAGACGCCCGACGAGGATTCCGGGATTCGAGGTGAAGTTCCCGAGTCGGTCGAGCCGCTGCCTTCGGGCGAGCCCGACAGGGAAGATGACGCGATCAACGGTGAGGCCGCGATCGGGAACCCGGGCTCGGTCGAGCTCACCCCGTTCGAACTGAGCCGGTCGGGGCCGACGGATGTGCGGATCGGGGACGTGACGGTGATCGGCGGGATGAAGGTGCAGCCGGTCAGTCTGCAGCCGGTCGGATTCGAAGACGCGAGCGATGAGCCGACGACAGCGGGTCGAGCGAGCGCCGGGAAGCCCGTCCAGAAGCGGACCGCGAACGAGCGGCCCGCCCCGGTTCGGGTCCAGTTTGGGACGCGGTCGACCGGTTCGGCCCGGACCACGCCCGCCGCCAAAGCCCCGGCGGCGCGAGCGGCGGAGGTTGTGTCAGTGAATCACCGCAACGGACAAGTTCAGCTGAGGGCGATCGGCGGGGGAACGATCGAGCCCGGGGCATCGGTCGTCGTGTACCACGAATACCTCACCGGCGAACGATTGGTAGGGCACCTGGTCGTCCGTACGAGCGGCAGTGGATACGCGACGGCAACCGTGACCGACCGGAGCACGCTCCGCGAAATCCACGCCGGCGACCGCGCGATGTGTCACTGAAGTGCACGGGCAGGATGACGCCGGATCGGGCAGGATGACGCCGGATCCGGAACGATGCTGGATCATCGGCAAGATGGCGTGGGTGGCAAGATGGCGTGCGTTTCGTGCAGGGATCCCGCGATCCACGAATCAAGGGCCGTCCGAGTCCCCGACGCACTCGCAGGGGACCCAACACGACTTTGAGCTGACCACGGCTTTGGGGACGAGCCGTTTTCGCTCATACGGAACGCGAACGGTGCACACACGGGTTTGCTCTTCGTAAACCGTTTCCGGGACCATCGCGGTTACCGTCTTGGTCCGCTTGCGGGGCTCGAGCGTCGTGTAGGGGTGTTTGACCGTCTTTTCTTCGGTCTTTGTGAAGTACTCCTTCACGCGGCGGGTCTTTTCGATCGGGACTACCAGATCGACCTCGCACTCGTACGACTCCTCGACGCAAACCTGTTCGCCGGTTTCGGGATCGCACTCGGTCCGCTTCTGGGTACGCGTCACGGTATCCTTCGCGGGGACGTTGATGGTGTAGGTTTGGTCGACCCATCGGAACATCGGCTTCTTCAGCTCGATCGTCTGTTCGTCGACCTTCGACACGCGAACCCAAGCGGTGTACTCGTAGGGAACCTGTTTCTCGACGGTCACGGTTTTCGGGACGCGAACGGTCTCGACCCGCTGTTCCTCGCGATAACACGTTTCCCGAACCGTTTGCATCACGACCTCACACGTCGGCACGGTGATGAGTTTCTCGCCGCAACCGTCACAGGAGCATCCGGCGCCGGCTGGCGTGGTGGAGGCGGTGACCGCGAGGGCGGCGACCGAGAACAACATGGTGAGGGCCCGCATGACCTGATAGCTCCGAGTTTCGAATCCGATAACGAAGATCGACTTGGCCCCCCGTCGGGTGAAGCCCGGCAAGCCTAGGTTGCGGCGGGGGGTTGTCAACGTTCCCAGCGGAACGGCATTCCCAGCGGAACGGCATTCCCCGTGGACTGACGAACGTCAGCTGAACCGATCGTTGGCGAGTCCGGCCAAGTCGTCGGCGAGCAGGTCAAGCCAATCTGCGTCGGCACGTTCGTCGCCGGAACCTGGTCGGTTCGGCGGGACGACGAGCCGCGGGGGGCGGGGCGGAAGCGAGGTGCTCGACGAGTCCGCGTTACTGGAAGAGGCGGGACTTGGCGAGCCGTTTTGGGTCAGTTCGGTTCTCGCCGGCGCGAGTCGAGGGGAGGGGGCATCGGATACGGTTTCGACGGCCGTCTCACCTTCGGGCCCGCGGGCCTGCGACGTCGTCGGTCGTCTCTGCAGGGTGTTGATAACGAGGAGAGCGTCGAGGGCGCTCGCCCGGCCGTCGTCGTTGACGTCGGGGAAGTGGTAGGAGAACGACGGTTCCCCTTCACCCGACGTTCCCGCCTGGTCGCGTGCGAGGTGATTGATGACGACCAAGGCGTCGAGTGCCGAGACTTCGCCATCGCCGTTGACGTCGCTGGGGAGGACATCGTTGTGGATCGTCATCAGCATCGACGTCATGGCGTTGTCTTGGGGCGGAACCGGGGCGACGACGTCATCGGTTTCGTCGAACAGGTTGTCGCGGTTCAAATCGGGCGGATCGGTGAGCGCCCTGCCGAACGCTTCCACGAGGGGGCTCGATCCGTCGAACGAAATCGAACCGAGCGGAATGAAGATCGCCCGAATCCACGTCAACACATTTTTGAGACCGCCGCCGTCGCCGAGCGATTCGATGTCGTTGACGAAATCCTCGCCAAGCTGGATCCCGACGTCGCCGGGGCTCAGCGAATCTTCGGGGCCACCGTCGATCAGTTCGCCGTCGGTCGCGATCATCGGGTCGGGAGCGCTGTCACCGAAGTTATGATCGGGGAGCAGGATGTCGTTCCCCTCGCAACCGAACAACGCGTCGATCCCGGCGCCGCCGGTGATCAAGTCGGAGTCGCTGCCGCCGACCAAAATGTCATCCCCGTCGCCGCCGTTGAGCACCCCTTGGGCGGGCGTTTTGTTGACGATCTGGTCATCCCCATCGAACCCGTCGACGCGAACGAACTCGACGTCGTCGAGTTCGAACGGGGCGCGGGGCGACCCCGCGACGATCGGACTGCGGATCGTGATCCGGTCGTCAAAGTCGGTCCCGACGACGCGGAACAGGTCGCCCCCAGCGCCGCCGTCAAAGCTGACCACGATCCCGGTTGTCGGTGCCGTGATCGGGACGTCGCTGTGGACGGTCATCGTGTCGTTGCCCGAACCGGCCTCGACGTGAATCGATTCGATGCCGAGGAACTCGACGACTTCGTTCGCCGGGGCGTCGGGGGCGGCGTTATCGACGGTCGCCAGGACCCCCGCGCCGAAGGCGGTGATCAGCAGTCTTAGGTCGAGCGGGTCGGCCGCGTCGGTGGCGAGCAGGTTGATCGTGTCGTTGCTGGCCAGCGGATCTCCCGGGCCGGCGACCGGAAAATCGGTTCCGGCCGGGTCGCAGGGCGCCGACGTCATCAACCTGGAACCGGCCGTGTAGGCCGGCGTCACCGGGACGCCGTCGCCCAGGGTATCGATCCTGGCCCCCTCGTTGACGATCGGGATCCTTCCCGGCCCGGTCTCGACGCTGTCGCCCCCTTCGACAAAGAGTTGTCGCGTGACCGTGACGGCCACGTCGTCGGGGACGTTCTCGGGGTCGTCGTTGAGCCGGCTCAAGGAGCCTTCTGCGGTCGAGCCGGCGGCGGTCAGGTTGAACGTGTCGGCCCCCGCGCCGCCGATCAGGTCGACCACGGTATTGAGAAAGGCCTCCTCGACGTCGAACGTATCGGCCCCCGCGCCAGCGTTCACGCGAACGACGGCGGGCCCAGAACGGACCGGCCGCGGCAAGGGTTCCGGTCCGATGGCGATCGTGTCGTCGCCCATGGCGGTGTCGATCTCGATGCCTGCGAGGTCGCCGATCGAGGTGATCGCCACCGTATCGCTGTCGGCCCCGGTGGTCACACGGGTGACACTGTCGTCGCCGGTATCCGCAACGGCAACGTCGTTCGCGTCGTCTCCGGTATCAACGAGCAACAGCGAGGCCGATCCCGTCTGATGGATGTTGACCGTGTCGTTGCCGTCCGCGGTTGATACGACCGTGGTCACCTCGTCGGCCGTCCCGTCGACGGTGACCGTGTCGTCTCCCTCGCCGGTCGAGAGCACGACCGATTCGATCTCCGCGTAGGAGATCAGTCCGCCCGCCGACGAGGTCCGTTGGATCGTCGTCCCCGTGATCGTGAAGGTATGCGAAGCGACACTCCCGGCGTCGTTGACGAACAAGAAGTCATGACCCGACGGGTCGGGGACCTCGACCTCCACCGATTCGATGACTCCCTCTGTGGTCCGGCCTTCGACCGATTCGGAAACGGTACCGCCAAGTGCGGGCGGGACGGTCGGTGGCTCGCCGCCGTCCACCGTGACCGCTCCGGTAATTCCGTCGAGTGTCCCGGTGGCGTCGTCGGCCGAACCGATGATGAAGGTGTCGACGCCGTCCTCCCCGTTGAGTTCGGCCCCATCCTCGCCGGCCCAACCGCGGATCCGTATCGTGTCGTTCCCTTCACCGGCGTTGACGACCAACCGATCAAGGATCGTCGGGTCAGGAAGGTTGACGGTGACTTCGTCATCTCCCGCGAGCGTGTTGATCTCTTGGTTCTCAACCCCGTCGACCGTGATCGTGACCACGGCAGGTGCAGTCCGGCTCAGCTCGTATCCGGTAGCGGTGTCCGCCAGCGTGATCACGTCAGAGAAGCCGTCAGCGCCGTTGAAGATGAACGTGTCGGTGTCGTCGCCGCCATCGACGACGTCGTTCCCGTCGCCGTTGTTCCAAACGAACGTGTCGTCGCCAGCGTCACCGTTGAGGACGTCATCGCCGCCGTTGCCGACGATGAGGTCGTTGCCGTCGCCTCCGTTGATCGTATCGGCGCCTTGCGACCCGATCAGCGTATCGTTCCCGCCGCCCCCTTCGAGCGTCACGGTTCCCACCGTACCGGCGAGAAGTAACGAGGCGTCGAGCAGGTCGTTCCCGACGCCGCCGTCGATCGAGATCGCCGCCGGGGCGAACGCCGCCAGGTCTTCGACGGTGACCTCGTCGTCTCCCGCGAGGGTGTTGACGTCTTGAGTTTCGACACCGTCGACCGTGATCGTGACGGCCATGGGCGCGGTCCGGTTCAGTGCGTAGCCGGTGGCGGTGCTTGCCAACGTGAGGACGTCGGGACCGCCGTCGGCGCCGTTGAAGATCAACGTGTCGGTGTCGTCGCCGCCATCGACGACGTCGTTTCCGTCGCCGTCGGTCCAAACGAACGTGTCGTCGCCAGCGTCACCGTTGAGGACGTCATCGCCGCCGTTGCCGACGATGAGGTCGTTCCCGTCGCCCCCGTTGATCGTGTCGGCGCCTTGGGTCCCGAGGATCGTGTCGTCACCGGCACCGCCGTCGATGTTGACGGTGGCGTAGAACCCGGAGGCCACCGCGGAGCCGTCGAGGGAGTCATTTCCGTCGCCGAGGTCGATGTTCAGGATCGGGATCGCGGTGAGTGAATCGGGGACGTCGAGGATGACTTCGTCGTTGGCGTCGCCCGCCAGGATCGTGAGCGAGTTGGTCGGGTTGGTGAAGAAGACGGTTTCGGCGAGGGTGGATTCGATACGGGAGACGTTGTCACCGGGGGTCGCGTCGTCGCCGAACGTGATCGTTTGATCGGCGTCGCTAAAGGCGAACACGCGGTCGGTCGCGTCGAGGTTATCGAAGATCGGCTCGAGTCCGCGGAACTCGAGGATTGAGTTGTCGACATCGATCGTGCCGTCGGTGGCATTCACGAAGTCGTAGCGAACCGAAGTCGCAACGCCGCCGACCAGGGTCAGGCCGTCGCCGGTCGCGGTCGACTGGTCGCCGCCGTCAAACAGGAACGCGTCCAATCCCGCGAGCGGATTGCCGTTGCCGGAATTGATCGTCAGTTGGTCGTCTTGGTCGGAGCCGATGATCTCGATCGCAACAACACTCGAGACCAGTTGCGAAGAGACGAGTTCCTCGGGCGCCGAACCGTTCCCGTCGGGGTCGAAGAAGACTTGGAGCCAATCGCCGGTCGGGTCGAGCGACAGACGGACGCCGTTGGGGGTGCCGTTGTCGGGGAGTTGATAACGATCGCTGAGCGAACCGCCCGTTTCGGCGCGGACCCGTTCGACATCGACGAACGTCACCGGTTGGACGTCGGGGGCGACAAGTTGTCCTTCGCTCGCGGCGGTGATCCGCTTGGTCAGGTCGCCAACGACGGACAGCAGGTCGCCCGCCGGGGAATCGTGGTCACCGCCATCGACAGTGATCGTGAGGAACTCGGAGGGTGTCACCGTGATCGTGTCGTCGCCCTCGGCGGCGTGGAGCAGGAGTGTCGCGAGCGACTCGTCGAAGGTGATCGATTCGGCGTCGAAAGTGATTTCGGTCGGTGTGACGGCGATCTCATCATCGCCGGCGGTCGCCACAACGACGATGTCTTCCGCGGCGTTGCCCGAGTACGAATTGGACGTCAGGCTGCCGGAGCCGTTGACGATCACGATCGCCGCCCCGTTGTTGTCCTCGAGGAACGCCTCGTTGATAACGAGTTCGCCACCGCGACTCCAAACGCCGCCCCCTTCGGCGGCCGCGTCGAGTTCGTTCGCGGAGATCGAGCTTGCGGGATCGATTCGGAGGGTGCTCGCGGTGTTCGCGACGCCACCGCCGGCAACGGTTGCCCGGTTGTCCCTGACCTTGACGCCATCGAGCGTGACGACGCCTCCGCCGGCAACCGCGATCCCGCCCCCGATATCGGCGACGCCTCCGGTCACGGTCAGTTGGTTGAGCGTGACCGAGTCCCCCGTGTCGATCCGGATCACACGGCTCAGTTCCGCCGCATCGATTGTGACCGCGACCCCACTTCCGTCGAGATTCGCCCCATCGATGGAGAGGTCGCCGGTGATCACGAGTTCGCCGCCTGCGAGCGTGAGCGTCTCGTTGCCGGCCGGAAGATCGAACGTGATCAGATTCCCGACCGGGTCCCCGGCGACCGCCTCGTTTACGGCGGCGCCGGAGTTGACCGCTTCGATCGCTTCTCGGAGGCTAACCAACCCGTCGTTGGCGACGACGTCGTCGGGGGTGGTCACGATGTAGCTGGCGAGCACGCGACGGGCTTCGAGCGTCTCACCTCCGAGTCGTCGGTGGCGACTCCGGCTGGGGCGGCGACCGCGACGGGTCACCATGCGGGCGGTTCGCTTCAGCGGCGTGAGCAGGCGGTCGAGCGGGGGGGCGGGAAGGGGGAATGGGCGGCGCATGCGGGGCGGTCGCGATCGTTGGGAGGCGATAACGTGGCGAGGTTTTCGAATTAGAACCAGTAAAGTTGCCGGGGGGGATCGAGGCAACATGGCGGGGCGACATTCCCCGCGGGAATCACGCGTCGTGTCTCGCGAAAACCGGGCATCTTCTCCTGCGAGAACCGCGTATCGTCCCCTGCGAGAACCGCGTATCGTCTCGTGCTAGAACCGCGTATCGTGGCCTGCGAGAACCGCGTATCGTGTCCTGCGAGAACCGCGTATCGTGTCCTGCGAGAACCGCGTATCGTGTCCTGCGAGAACCGCGTATCGTGTCCAGCGGAAGCCGTACGGCATTCCCTGCGGAGATTGCCGGCGGGGGGCGAACCGTTTCGTGTGAGCTGGCGGCGAATTGCTGTTCGACTTCCGTGGCTGGGGATATAACGGAAGAATGTCCTCCGGCGCGTGAGGTGGTCAATCGGCGAACGGTCACGACATCCCCCCCGCGAGTTCATATCCCCCAGCGAGTTCATGGAATCCTCGGTACCCGGCGGCCCTGGCCCGTCTTCCCCAGCCCCCGTCTCGTCTCAGTATCAGGTGGGAGACGAGGTCGTCCCGGGGTACACGCTCGTCTCGCAGCTCGGCAGCGGCATGGCCGGGGATGTCTGGATCGCCCAGGCCGCCGGGGGTGTGCAGGTGGCGTTGAAGGTGATCCGCTCGTTGGCGATGGTCGGCGGGCGGAAGGAACTACGGGCACTGAAGACGATCCGGAACGTGAAGCATCCGAACCTGTGCCCCGTTTTCGGGTTCTGGACGAAGGACGAACAGGGGCGAATCTTGGCCGACGGCGAGACGGAGTTGCTGGCGACCGACACGGTCGACTTTGTCCCGCCCGGCCCCGAGGGTGCCGAGGGTGCCGAGGGTGGGCATGGTGGCCTCGGGGCAACGATGTCGATCAGTTCGCTCTCGACTCCGGTCGACGGCCCGGCTGACGGAGGAGAGCGAAGCGGCCGGCAGACGGAGGGACGGGGGACGCCCAAGGCGAGCGCCCAGCAGTTGATCGTCGTGATGGGATTGGGGGACCGCACGCTTTTTGACCGGTTGGTCGAGGCACGGATCGAGGCGGGGATTCCAGGCGACGATACGACGCGGCCGCACGGTTTGGTCCCGGTCGAGGCGATCCGCTACCTGCGGGCCTCCGCCGGCGCCATCGATCTGCTCAACCGCGAACACCAGATTTATCATTGTGACATCAAGCCGCAAAACATCTTGATTGTCGGGGGCGACGCGCAGGTTTGTGACTTCGGGTTGGCGAACAAGATCGAAGGGGAAATGCGAAAGACGCAGCAAGCGTTCGCGACCCCCGCGTACGCGGCCCCGGAAGTCCTGCAGGGTCAAACGTATAGCCGCGCCGTCGACCAGTATTCGTTGGCGGTGACGTATTACGAGCTCCGCACCGGGCGATTGCCGTTCGACGTCACGACACCGGCAAACATGGTCGTGGCGAAGTGCACGGGTAAGCTCGATCTGAGCCATCTGACGCCGGCGGAGCGAAAGGTGATGTCGCGGGCGATGGACGTCGATCCCGACCGCCGTTATCCGTCGTGTACCGAGTTCGTTACGGCGCTCGCGCGGGCGACGGGGGTCGAAAAGTCGGGCGGACTCTCGCCGGCACGACTGTTCGCCGGCGGCTTGCTCGCCGCGGTGTGTCTCGCGATCGGTGTCGCGACGTGGCGCGCGGTCGATCCCGACGGGTACGCCGCGGCGGTCGCGAAGTGGCGGGGCGTGCGAACGGCAGAAGAACGGCTCGCCGACGCCCGACGGGTGATCGACGCCTCGGCCGATGTCGCCTACATGAGTCCCGAGAATCGGCTTCGCGAAGCCGCCGCGTTATCGCTCGGGGCGACCGACGCCCCGAACGCGGAGACTCGCCAAGGGGCGATCGCCGCGAGCGAGCAGGCGATCGGGTTGCTGGGGGACAAAATCCGCGAAATCTTGGAAGAGCGACCACGGCTCGACGAAGATCAGCTCGACACGATCGAGCGTGACCTCGATTGGCTTGACGCCGAGCTGTCGCGATCCGATCGTGATTTCGTGTGGGGGCCTCGGTCGCGAGGGCGGACCTGGCTGAATCGCGCCTTGCTTGATCAGAAGCATCGAGGCGTCTTCGATTCCGACGCGACGGGACGGTTGGCGTCGGACCCCGCCGCGACCGCCGACATCACCGGCGGCGAACGGCTCCAAGCGGCGATCGCGACGCTACTGGCCCGGGCGGCCGATGCCGATTACCCGGTTTCGGCGCTAATCGACGGGACGTTATCTGGGAATACTGACACCGACGGCAACGGACCAAGTGATCCGGGCTCGGGCGGCGCCGGGGCGTTGCCGGTCGACGCGGACGAACCGCTCCGCACAAGCGTAATCGATTGCGAACGGTTGGCGGCGACGGTTCCGGCGTCGGAGCTACCGGTGTTCTACCGAGACGCGTGGCCGCGGCTTCGTGACGTATCGCTGGCGCCGCTGCGGCGATTCGTGGCCGAGACCGAACCGGGGTCTGCGGCCCGCGACGAGGTGATGGCGGCGTTCCCGGGGTTGGCGGCGGAGGCGGAATTGTCGGCGGCCCATCGTCGTTTGGTGGGCCGTGACATCGACGGCGTGCGATCCCATCTGAACGCGCTGGCCGAGCTCGACCCGGCGGTACTCGGCGAGCCGGCGCGGGCGCAGCAGTCTTGGCTCCGCGAGGCGGTCGAGACGGCCGATTCGTCTCGGGCGCCGCTCGATTCGCTTCGACGGATGGCGGATCCTGACCGCCGGGACCAACTCCGCGACGTCCCGAAAGCGTCGGTTGAGGCGGTGTCGGAAATGGTGACCGCGCGAGTGCTTGAGGCGGCGCCTCGGTTTCCCGATGCCGTGCAGCTGTACCGGTCGGCCGTCGCGATCGGTGAGGCGACCGGGGCATCGACGCCGGCGGCCGGGCGGGCGTTGCTGTCCACCGCGATCGTCACCGATTCGGTTGCCGACGAAGCGCTCGATCCGGTGTTGCGTCCTGACGCGGGGGACGAGACCCTGCGTCGTCTCGGGGCGGCGATCCGATTGGAACGGTTGGCACGGGAGAACGAGCGCCCGCCGCAGCGCGAGGTTCGCCAACTCCGCGACATGGCGATCGGTTTGCGTGAGACGTCGGACGCCACGAAACTTGAGGTCGGCGTTCGTCCGATCCCCCCGGTCTTGATCGCGTTGACGATGTCGGCCGCCGACGTGTTGCTCGGCGATCTGTCGGCGGCGGTGGAGCGTCTTCAGCCGTACCGTCCCGGAGCCGCGGGTCAGGACCGCGATGGCAAAGCGACGGTCGATTCGCTTTCGGCGGAGCGTCGCCGTTGGATCGCGGGGCTTTACTTGGAGGACGCACGTGAGCGTTCGGGTGTCGAGGATCGGGACCTGAAACATCGCTATCGCCAAGACGACGTGACGCTCGCCGACCGTGTCGCCCAGGCGGGGACTTGGCTCGACGACGCCGAGTCGCATCCGGGGTGGCTTCAGGAGGCGGCGCTCGTCGAGTTGGCGAACCCCGAGCGGAGGCTGACCGCGAACGCCGTCGCCTCGTTCGACGACATCGATCCGGGGGATCTCGTTTCGCCGTTGCTACTCGGGTTGCTCGAGCGGCAACTCGAGAAGACGCGTCCCGGGCGTCCGCAAGGATCGGAGAAGGATCGCGTCGGGGAGACCGGGCGGCTGGTCCGGTTGGCCGGGGAAATGGTCCGCCGTTTCGGCGATCGGCAACGGCTCGAAATCTCGACGGCGACCGACTTCTATGCCCCGGTCATGGAACGGTTCGGGACGGTGATTCGGAGGACCGAGTCGGGAGGACGCGAACTGCCGCCGTCGATCGACCAAGGGGACGCGATCACGTTTTGCCTGGGGATGCTCGAATCGGCTCGCGGGTACGGGGTGCGTGAGACGTTCCGTCAGCGCGGCGACCCGGGGCCCTGGTACGCCGATCTCGAAACCGCGGCGGCGTTGGCGGCGACGCATGAAGACGACCCACGGCGGGCGTCGGCACTTTGGCTGGAAGCGGCGGAATATTACCGGATGGACCGCGACCTTCAGCCCGAGGGGTGGACCCGCCCGGACGACGTCGACCCGCTCGACCGCTACATCGATCGGGCTCGCGATGTCGGGGGCGAAACTCCCCGGATCGTGCTCACGATGGCGCTCACCGCGGAGCGTCGCTCGAAGGTCGTCGTCGACAACGCGGAGCGGGTCGCGGCACTCGACCGCGGGGCCGACCTGTGTGGCCGGGTCGTCGAAATCGCCGATGCGGGGAACACGAGTGGCGGGAACGCGGGCCGCGGGACCACCGGCGAATGGCTGGATGACCGGTTTGACGCGCTCTGGAATCACGCCAACATCCTCGTCCAGCGGGCGTTCTACGACGCGTCGGACCGAACCCAACGGCTCGAGTCGGCGCGTCTGAAGGCGACCGAAGCGATCCGGATGATCGAACGACATCCGGTGGAGGCGCAGGAATGGTCGACGGCCTCGGCGTACAGCTCGCTCGGGAACGCGTGCGAAGATTTGGGGCTTTACTGTTACGCCTCAGACGAGGATCAAGCGTTGCAGATGGAGCGTTTCGAGGAGGCCAGCGAGGCGTTCCGGGAGGCGGCGAAGTTGACGCGTGGCGGTGGCGGGTTCAAGGAAGCGTTGTATCTGGCACGATGCCTGATCCGCTATCACGACAACGGCGGCCCGAAGTCGTTACTCGACGAGGCGGACGCGAATCTGCTCGAGCCGGACGACGAATTGGCGACCGACCTCCGGGCGCGATGGGGGATGTGGCGATCGGCGTTGGCGCTGCGGCGTGGCGACGAGGACGCCGCCCGGCGGTACGCGAAGGACGTATTCGAGCGGCTGCGACATGAGACCGCGCCGAGTTTGCTCGATGAGAAGAACGACGCGGCGATCCATTACGCGGACTTGCTCTACAAGTCCCAGACGAACGACCCGCAGCAGATCTTGGACGTGATCGCGGCGGTCGAGGAGCCGAGTCCGAAACACCGCTGGAAGTCGCTCGCGGTTCGGATGTTGGCACTCGCGGACTTGGGGGCGGTCGACGAGGCGATCGCGTGTCACGACGAAATGTTGCGATACGCCGAGCGAGACTTAGTGTTCGAACCGGAACTGGTGATCCCGCCGCTCGGTGACGGGACGCTCGATCTGTTCCGGCTCAGTTTCCCGCGTGATGACGCGCTCGCCCGAGACCAGATGGTGAAGCGATTGGAGGACGTCATCCGGGCCGCCGAATCGGCCGCATCCGGTTCGGCTGACGCGGCGGCGTGTCGGGCGCTCGTCGCCTGGGCGAAGGGGCTACGTGGTTTGATCCGTGAGGGGCAATCGCCGGACATGGTAGGTCCGATGATCGCGGGGATCGAAGGATTACCGACCACCGCGGTGTACCGACGGATGCGCGACGAGGGGCGGTGGAACTTGTGGGTCTACTTCAGCCTCATCACCCGCACCGGAAACCTGCCGGAGGTGATCGGGAAGCTTTCGGATGACGCCCCGAGATTGGCGGACCAGCTCGAGGCGCTTCAATCGACCGACGCCGTCAACCAGACGATGCGAAACCGGATCGGCCGCGCGGTGGGATTGCTTCGCGAATTGTCGAAGTAAGAACTCGTGGAGAGTTCGGGGGGCTGCTTTACGCCAACGGCGTTTCGCCCCACAGCCCAGGGGTGCTTCAATCCTGAGTGTCGGCCTTGCACGCGGCCCCGTCGGAAGTCTGCGCGACTTCCGCTACGGGGGACGCGCTACGGGGGACGCGCTACGGGGGACGCGCTACGGGGGACGCGCTACGGGGGACGGGGCCTTTCCTTGTGGCCGTGACGGGGGTCGGGATGATAGGATGAAAAGCCCCCATCACCGACCGGATTTTCCGGTCCCGCCCCATCACCACCGACAATCGAACCATGATTTTGAGCCAAGCACTCCAGCGGCGCGGTCGGCGCGCGAGGCACGGAACGTCGCTCGGGTCGGTCCTAATCGGATTGTGCTTCTTTGTCGTCTCGCCAGGCGATCGAGGCGTCGCTTTCGGCGAAACGCGAGCCGACGCCTCGGGGCGGCCTGCTGCGTCGCACGAACCGGACGCGGGTGTGACCTTCGAACGGGACGTGATGTCGGTGCTGTCGAAAGCCGGTTGCAACGCCGGGACATGCCACGGGAACTTGAACGGCAAAGGCGGTTTCTTTTTGTCGCTTTGGGGTCACGACGCGGAGCACGATTATCGCCAACTGGTTCGTGCCGCAGACGGACGACGGGTGAACCGGATCGACCCCGAGCAGAGCTTGGCACTCTTGAAGGCGACCGCACGGGTCGCGCACGAGGGAGGAAAGCGATTCGACGAGGGGTCGCCCGAATACGAAATTTTGTCGCGGTGGATCGCCGAGGGGCTCGCGGGGCCCGACGCGGACGCGGCGGTCGTGACGGGGTTGGAGGTCACGCCGGAGGACGCGGTGCTGTGGGCGCCGGAGGACGAGGTCCCGCTTTCGGTGTGGGCGACGTTTTCCGACGGGTCACGCCGCGACGTGACGCGGTTGGCGGTATACGAACCGAGCGACCCGCTGGTGCGGGTGACCGACGAAGGGGTGGTGCGGTTCGCCCAGGCCGGCGTCGTCACGGTGTTGGTCCGATATCTCGACGGCCAAGTCCCGGTCCGCTTGGCGTACCGGGACGCCGATGATTCGTTCCGGTGGCGAGACCGAACGGCGGACAACTTGATTGACGGTTACGTCTTTGATCGGCTGCGGCAGTTACGGCTCCGACCGGCCGATCGAGCGGCGGACCACGTCTTTCTACGCCGGTTGTCGCTCGATTTGCTTGGGGTGTTGCCGACCGCCGACGAGGCACGGGCATTCGTGTCGGACCCCTCGCCGGACAAGCGAGAGCGGTTGGTCGACACGATGCTACAACGTCCCGAGTTCGCCGAACGGTGGGCGCTCCATTGGTCGGATTTGGTGCGGAACGAAGAGAAGACGCTCGACGCCAAGGGGGTCGAGCGGTTGCACGGCTGGATGCGAGATCGGTTTGCCGACGACGTGCCGATCGATCAGTTCGTCCGCGAGTTGATCGCGTCGCGCGGGAGCACGTACGAGAACCCGCCGGCGAACTATTGGCGGGCACACCGTGAGCCGCTGGTCCGCGCGGAAACGACGGCGCAGGTGTTTCTCGGCGTGCGGCTGCAATGTGCGAAGTGCCACAACCATCCGTTCGACCGCTGGTCACAGGACGAGTACTACCAATGGTCGAGTCTGTTCGCGGGGATCGATTACGAGATCGTCGAGAACGAGCGGCGTGACCGGCTCGACAAACATGAATTCGTGGGCGAGCAGATCGTCAAAGTCGAGAAAGAGGGAGGCGTCAAGAACGCGCGGACCGGCGAACCCGCCCCCCCGCGATTCTTGGGCAGCGACGAACCGATCGAAGGAGACCGCCTGGAACACCTCGCGTCGTGGATGACCGAGGGCGAGAATCGAATGTTTGCCAAAACTCAAGCGAACCGAATCTGGTACCACCTGATGGGCCGTGGGCTGGTCGAGCCGATCGACGATTTGCGGCTGACCAATCCGGCTTCGCACCCGGAATTGCTTGAACGGCTCGCCGACGAGTTGGTCGAGAACGACTTCAGCTTGAAACATCTGGTCCGCACGATCGTGCTGTCCGAAGCGTATCAGATGGATTCCGAACTCGACGAATCGCAACTCGGCGACCGCGAACAATACGACGAGCGGTTGTACGCCCGGGCGGTGGTCAAGCGGCTTTCGGCGGAGCAGATCTTGGACGCCCAATCGCACGTGCTGGGGGTCCCCGCGGATTTCGAGGGGTACGCGAGCGGGACCCGCGCCGGCCAGATCGCGGGGGTGGAACGGGTGCGGCGGAAGTTGAGCGACGGCGACGTGTTCCTACGTCAATTCGGCAAGCCGGAGCGGTTGTTGGCGTGTGAATGCGAGCGGAGTGACGAGCCGACGCTGGGGCAAGCGTTGCGGTTGATCGGCGGAGAGAGCCTGCACCGCCGGCTACTCCGTCCGGACAACCGAATCGGAAAGTTGTTGGCCGAGTCGTCCACCCCGGAGGAAGCGATCGACGCGTTGTTCTGGACGGCGTTGACCCGTTCGCCCACGGAGGCCGAACGGGAGTCGACGCTGGCGTTGATCCGGGAGACGGGCGATGAGCGGGCCGTCCTGGAAGACCTGACGTGGGCGCTTTTGAACGCGAAAGAATTGATTTTTAGGAATTAGCCATGAGATCACGTCCGCTTCAGCGACCGACGTTCCAGCGACCGGGGAGGACTTCGTGCCCGAACTTCCGATCGCTCGACCTTTCCCGTCGCAGTCTGCTTCGGATCGGCGGGACGGGGATGTTGGGGTTGAACCTGCCGACGCTGCTGCGTGCGGCCGAGCGGCCCGACGCCCCGGCGGCGCGGGCGAAGCGGGTGATCTTTTTGTTCCAGTGGGGCGGGCCGAGCCATCTCGATACGTTCGACATGAAGCCCGACGCGCCGTCGGAGATCCGGGGCCCGCTGCGGCCGATCTCCAGCGTCGTCCCGGGGCTGCCGGTGTGCGAGCACTTTCCGGAGATGGCGAAGCGGATGGACCGGGTCACGCTGATCCGCAGCATGACCCACACGATGAAGAACCATAACTCCGCCGGCTACTACGCGTTGACCGGCCATGCCCCGCCCAGCGACGATCAACGGCTTCGGGATTCGCCCGACCTGTGGCCCGGCTACGGCTCGGTCGTTGACCGGTTGGGGCCGAACCGTGGCGAGATGCCGACGTTCGTTTCGTACCCGCACACGATCGCCGACGGATCGGTCACGCCGGGGCAACACGCCAGCTTTCTGGGCAAGCGGCACGACCCGTTTTTCTTCAAGAACGACCCGAACGAGCCCGGGTTCCAGCTCCCGGAGTTGACTCTGCCGAGCGATTTAAAGCTCGACCGGATGCGGCGTCGTCGGGAGCTGCAGCAGTTGGTCGATCAACAGGCCCGGTTGCTCGACCGGTCGGCCGCGGCGCGTGGGTTCGACGACTACTACGAGAAGGCGATCTCGATGTTGACGTCCGACAAGGTACGGGCGGCGTTCGACATCGAAAGCGAGCCGGAGTCGGTGCGGGACCGCTACGGCCGCACGACGTACGGCCAAGGCTGTCTGCTCGCACGGCGTCTGGTCGAGGCCGGGGTGAAGTTCGTCACGGTTTACTTCTCGCGGTCGATCGGCGGCCGACGGGTGAACGACGGGGGCTGGGACACGCACGGGTTCGACGACACGCGGATGTACAAAATCGTCGACAAGTACCAACACCCGATCACCGACCAGACGCTCCCGACGTTGTTGGACGATCTGGAGGACCGTGGCTTGTTGGACGAAACGTTGGTGGTGTGGATGGGCGAGTTCGGACGAACGCCGAAGATCAACAAGAACGAAAGCCGAGACCATTGGCCCCAGTGCTACACGGCGATGTTGGCCGGGGGCGGGGTGAAGCGTGGTTACGTCCACGGCGCTTCGGACGCCAACGGGATGTTCCCCGATCGTCACCCGGTCCGCCCCGATGACCTGGCCGCCACGATGTATTCGTTGTTGGGGATCGACCCGGCAACCGAAGTCTACGACCGCGCCGACCGGCCGCTGATGATCGCCGGCAAACCGGTAACCGACGTGTTCGCTTAAGGCTTGCCGAAAAGCAAAAAGGGGAAGGGGGTCGTTTTGCGAAAGGCGAGCTTTTTACCCCCTTCCCCTTTTGGTTCTTCGGATCACGAAGCGGAAGATCGAGTGGCGGCCGCCGACTGAGCCGCAGATGATAAAGTGGACGCAAAGTCGCAGAGACGGGGCGTCGCTGAGCCGACCGGTTTTCCCTCTGCGTCCTTGCGCCCCCGCGTCTCTGCGTCCCCTTCCTCCGCCCTCGAACCCCAAGCGATCCGATGATCGGTTTCCAAATCATCCCGCACCGATGCGGGCGGGCGAATCGTCTCTCGCCGTTCTCCGGATTCGCGGCGTTCTCCGGATTCGTTGTGACTCCGCTGGCGGTCGTGATCGGGATCATGCTGGCGGCGGAACCGGCTCGGCTCGGCGCGGGACCGCCGGATGCCGCGGAACCGAGACTTAACGCTGAGAGCAACGTATCGGATGCGAACGCCGAACCGAAGGAGGACACGGACGACGTCGACGCGCGGGTGAAGGGATTGGACGCGAAGATCGCCGAGAGTTTTCGCGAGGAGCGGAAGCTTCAAGACGAGATCCGCGCGGCCCGGGCGGCGGCGACCGATTTGGACCGCGACTGGAAGAGCTTGGTCGGCCAAGTCGACGCGATCCGGGCCGAACAGAAACGGCTGGAAAACGAGATCAAGAAGTCACAGGAGTCTCGCGAGGAAGCGGCCGAAGAACGGAAGGACGCCGCAGAGGAAGTGAAGGCGGCGCGGAAGGCGTTGGAAGCGGCGAAGAAGCGTTTGGCGGATGCCGAGACGCGAGTGCGTGAGGCAGACGAAAAGGCCGAAGCGGGTGCCCAATCCGCGACGGAAGCGGAGCAGCAGTTGACGTCGCTTCCCGCGAAGTTGGAACCGCTCATGCCGGCGGTCGAAGAGGCCCGCGAGGCGAGCGAGTCTTGGCGGGAAGAGATCGAGAAGCTGGAGTCGAAGGCGTCCCGATTGGCGGAGCGACGCGAGCAATGGCGCGAGCAGATCGAGACGACGCTTCGCGACAGCGACCGGTGGGTCTCGTTCGCCGACGAGGTCGCGCCGATCTTTCACGCCCGCTGTGTCGCCTGTCACAACGCCCGCAACGTGAAGGGTGGTTACAACATGTCCAACTTCGCGGCGATCCGGTCGGAATCCGATTCGGGGTATGCGATCGAGCCTGGGGATTCGGCCGGGTCGCTGCTGTATCAGTCAATTGTTGACGGGTGGATGCCGTACGAGTCGGACCCGTTGCCCGAGGACGAAGTCGCGACGATCCGTCGTTGGATCGAATTCGGGGCGCGGCTCGATACCAAGGTCGACGCGGAAACGAAGCTGATCCGGGTGATCCCTCGCGTCGACCAACCTGACCCGCCGGCTCGGTACCGGGCGGCGATCCCGGTTACCGCGGTCGCGATCGACCCGTCGGGGAAGTGGCTGGCGAGCTCCGGGTACCACGAGGTGTTGCTGTGGTCGTTGTCCGACCGGAAGCTTGAGCGGCGGATCGTGAACGTCGCCCAGCGGGTTTATGGGTTGGCGTTTCATCCGGACGGTCGCCGCATCGCGGTGGCATGTGGGACGCCCGGGCGGATCGGCGAGTTGAAACTGTTTGACCGCGAAACGGGCGAGTTACTGGCGTACCCGGTGGTGTCCGAGGACGTCCTTTTTGATGTCGCGTTTTCACCCGACGGGAGCCGTCTCGCGACGTGCGGTGCGGACGGGACGATCGCGATCGTGGAGCTCGACGATTTGGAACGGGAGCCGTTGCGGATCGACGACCATTCGGATTGGGTCCACCAGATCGACTGGTCATCGGACGGGAAGTGGTTGGTGTCCGCGAGTCGCGACAAGACGGCGAAGGTGTTTGACGCGGAGACCGGTCGGTTGCGGGTTACCTTCAGCGGTCACGACGCCGATGTGACCTCGGCGAGGTTCCTTGCCGACGGCGAGCGGGTCGTCAGCGGCGGAGGCGACCGCCGGCTACGGGTGTGGAAGATCGGCGACGCCAAGCAACAGCGGGAGATCAAGGGGATCGACGGCGAGGTCCGGGAGATAAGACTGATCGAGGGGAAGCTCGTCGTGTCGGTCACGAGCGACGACCGGGTTCGCATCGACGACGCCGGGGATGGCAAACGGATCGTCGAGGGGAAAGCGCCCGACGGTTGGCTCACCCGTGTCGCGATCAACGACGAGGGGACGACGCTGGTCGTCGGCGACCAATCGGGTCAGCTCCACCGATTCCGGTTGGACGTTTCTGCCGGGACGATCGAGCACCGATCGGAGTGGGTCGCGATCCCGGAACCGGACGACGGTCAGTAGCGGGGCGTGGGGGCTCGCCACGGCAGATCGGCGTCGGACCCGCGAGAGTCAGCGGATCGCCCCGCGTCGGTTTGGCCCGTCGGCTCGGTCGACGGGAACGACTCGGGCATCGCTTGGAACCGCGCGGGCGTCGAATCGGATTTCGTGGCGGGCATCGGTTGCAGTCGGGGGGGCGCCGTGGACGCCCGGAGTTCCGGCGGCGACGGGACACCGGACGTGTCAGCGGGATCGACGCCGGCTTGGGCGTAAGACGCGCCGCGGGCAACACCGAACTGGCCGGCCGCGGATTGGGGTGCGCCCGTTCGGCGGGGGTCCGTTCGGTGGGGGCCCGTTCGGTGGGGACCCGTTCGGTCCGGAACGGAGTGGACGCCCCATGGGTTGCTGGCGAGGGACGGTTGGCGGGTCGGATAGCCGGGCGGGGCGGGGGCGCGAGTGAAATCGTTGACCGGCATCCCGTCGAGTCTGGGGACCATCCCGCCGGCGTTGCCGCTTGCGAGCGAGTTTCCTCGGGCAAAGTCGGGCGCCACCGATTGTGTTTCGGTCCAGCCGACCGGTTGGACTTGCGAACCGGGAGTGGCCGCGACGTATCCGGAGGCGGCGTTCGCCGGGGCGAAGTTTTGCGACGTCGCGTTCACCGGGGCGACGCCACCGAGGTAGTTGTTCGCGGTGCCGTAGCTTCCTGTCCCGGGGGGGGCGACGCGGGTGGAGCCTCCGAACGGTCCCAGTTGTGGGCCGGCGGCGGAGGAGGATCCGTGTGGGGCGAGGGGGCTGACGGGGGTCAACGCCGTGCCGCCGTTGGGGCCGTTGGCTTGTTGGCAACCGGCCGCCGAGACGAGCGCCAGCGCCAAGAAGGACGTCGTCGGGCGGGCCGGCAGGGACGCCGTCGGGCAGGATCGTCGCATCGTTTTCAACCGGTCCGGGGTTGGGAAACAGGCATCTTGCCGGAGCTTTAACAAATCTTGAGATTTTCTCGAAAGGGCAGATGACGATCTTTCGCTGGGGAGGCGTGCCGTTCGGCTGATGGCGGGTCGCGCGATTGCCGATCCTTACCCAGGAGGAACGTCCGGAATTTTCCATGGGATCGATCGGGTGAGGGAACCGAGCATGTCGCGGCGAAACTTGTCCGAGCGGATCGATCGCACCGTCGGGCCAGGTCGACGGATCGGCCGCCGGGCGTGGATGCTCGGGTGGACCACCGCGGTCGTCGCGGTGCCGCTGCGGGGCGAATCGCCGGTGGCGGTCGCGTTCCGCCGGGCGGCGGCGACCGACGGAAATCCGATTCGGATCGGGTCGCACCGGCGGGGTGTCGATCACGCGGTCGTGACCGCGATCGCCGCGGACCCGCGTCACCGGCTGATCGCCGTCGCCGGGGACGACTTGGCGGTCCGCATCTTCGACGTCGATTCGATGCGGGTGGTCGAAACGCTGACGGGGCACCGCGACCTGATCCGGTCGCTCCATTTCGATGCCACCGGCGATCGGTTGGCGTCGGCGGGGAACGACGGCGATGTGTTCGTTTGGCGTCGTGACGACTGGACGGCCGAACCGGAACGTCATGGCGTCGGCCCGGCGATCGCTTGCGTTCGATTTACGACCCGAGGCGAAAGACTCTTGGCGGCCGGGTTCGACCGCCGCGTGAGTCTGTTGCGGTGTGGTGTCGAGTCGGCGGAAGGCGAACCGGAACCGAACCGTGAGGTCTCGGGCGCCCCGTCCGCGGGCGTTCGGTGTCGATGCGGGGACTTGAGGGCGATCGCGCCGAGTCCTGATCGGAAACGGATGGTCGTTGCCGGACGTTCCGGTGAAATCGAAACGTTCGACTTGGGGACGGGGCGTTCGGTGGGACGACAATCGCTACACGATCGGCGGATCCGCGACGTCGCGTTTCGGCCTGACGGGCGGACGCTCGTTTCCGTCGGGGAGGACGGCACGGTGGTGCTGTACGACACCGAACTGGATGAGAAGTTGGCGGAGGTGAAGGTCACCACCGGCCGCTTGTTCGCGTTGGCGAACGTCGACGATCGTCACGTCGCGGTCGCCGGGAGCGACAACGTCGTACGGATCATGGACACCGACCCGCTCGGTGTCATTCATACGTTCGAAGGGCACGTCGGCTCGGTCACGTCGTTGGCCGTCAGCCAGGGTTGGCTGTTCTCCGGCGGGTACGACGCGACCGTTCGGCGGTGGCCGGTCGAACCGCTAAGGAGCCAACAGCGGATCGCCGAAGGAGACCCGAGGCTCGAGCGGTGACGTCCGGTCGGTCGGCGAATTCGGGGGAACAGAGAAGGCACAGGGAGGTGTCGAGCGTGATCGGAAAATGGAAACGGAAACGTCGCCGGACGCTGGTCCCCGAGCGTCTGGAGTCGCGCGTCTTGATGGCCGCCGACCCGATCCGGGTGGGCGTCGTCTACTTGGAGACGGACCATCTGGAGAGCAACGAGGACGCGGGGAGCGATTCGCGGGCTGACCATTTCATCCTCTCGTTCACCGGCGGCGCGCCCGATACCGAACTCCGCGAGTTGGTGCTGGACTTGGACAAGGATGGCGACGGGATCACGATCGGGGACGGGATCTTTGACACCGCGTCGGGGGGCCGCGGCAGCAACGGGTATCACGGCTTTGGGGTCGTCCGCGTCGACGCCTCCCACGGCGACGAGGTCCGCGTCACGTCGCAGGTTGTCGACGGCGGCCAGGAACTTCGGCTTTCGCTCGAGAACTTCCGGGCGGGGGACCGGCTGGAATTTAGCATCGACGTCGACGAGGTGTTGCGGCTTTCCGACGACCTCGACTTTTTCAACAGCCGGCTCGACACGATCGTGTCGGGCCAAGAGTTTCAGGATTCGATCTTGCGGGCCCGATTCGACGCGCCCCATTTCGAACGGGCCGCGGCGGACGCGTTGTTCGTCAACGAATACGGCGACCCGGCGGACCGGGGGCTCACCGAGTTACCGCCGAACGAAAGCGGGAACCCCGATCGGCCGCCGAACCGTTCTGCCGCGGCGATCGGGTCGACGGTCCAGGTTCCCAAGCCGGTCGCGATCGAAGGACGCGTGTGGGTCGACAACGACTTGGACCGCCGCATCGATCCGGGGGAACCGTTTCTCGGCGGTGTCGGGATCTCGCTCTACCGTTGGAACGAGGCGAGCGGCCGGTACGAAGACACCGGGCATCGCACGGTAACCGACGCCGACGGCGAGTACCGGTTCGGCCGTTCGTTGGGACTGATGCCGGGGACGTACCGGGTCGTGCAGAGTCAGCCGGACGGGTATTTCAGCGTCGCGGCGATCGCGGGACAGGTCGACGGGCGGGTGACGGGTGCCGCGGAATCGGTCGACGTGTTGGCGGGAATCGAAATCCCGCTCGGGGACCTCGACGCGGTCGAATACAACTTTGCCGAAGCGGCCCCGGCGGAGGTTTCGGGGTATGTCTATCGCGACGATGACGACGACGGGATTCGGGACGCCGGCGAACCGGGGCTGGGGGGTGTTCGGGTCCGTTCGGTTCCGGTCGACACGATCGCGGCCGCGACGTCGCAAGTCGTGACGACGGACTCGAACGGGTACTACGCGTTCGACGACTTGGTGCCGGGCGAGTACGAATTGGTCCAGCTCGATCAACCGGAGGGACTCGCCGACGGGCGTGACACGCCGGGGAGGGTGGATGGCCGGACCGTCGGGGCGGCGGACACCCCGGGGGATCGGATCGGCGGGGTCATGCTCGGGAGCGGCGCGGTCGGCATCGATTACAACTTCGGGGAGTTGCCACTCGGTTCGCTGGGCGGATTCGTCTTCATGGCCGCCCCCGGGATGGATTGCGACGGCGTTTACGACCCGGCGAGGGACTTGCCGTTGTCGGGGGTCGAGATCGTCCTCGAGACCGCCGGTGGCGAGGTCGTCGCGCGGACGACGACGGGGGGCGACGGCAGCTACCGGTTCGCGGATCTGCTGCGGGGGACTTACCAGATCCGCGAGATCACCCCGGAAGGTCTGCTCGATGGGGGGGCGCACGTGGGGCGGATCGGGACGGTGCGTGTCGGCACCGCGGTCGGCGGCGGGTTGATCCGCGACATCTCGCTTGGCCCCGGTGCCGATGGGGTCGAGTACAACTTTTGCGAGGCGGCGCCGGCGACGGTCAGCGGAACCGTCTACCACGACCGCTCGAACGACGGGCGACGTGACTCGGGCGAGGAGGGGATCGCGGGGGTCCGCATCGACTTGGTGGATCGCCACGGGAACCGGGCCGCGTCTGCCACAACCGACGCGTCGGGTCGCTACGAATTCGACGAGGTCCCGGCGGGCGAATACGCGCTGGTCCAACATCAACCCGACGGCTATCTCGACGGGATCGATACCCCGGGACGGGTCGACGGACGCCGCGTCGGGCGGTCGGGGGCCGACGGCGATTCGCTCCGCGGAGTCGTTTTAAAACAGGGGAGCGAGGGGGTCGATTACGACTTCGGCGAGTTGCTCGCCGGGAGCTTGTCGGGCCGGGTGCACGCGGACCGCGACGGCGATTGCGTATGGGACCCCGGCGAACCTCTGCTGCAAGGCGTCTCGGTTCGGTTGCTCGACGAAACGGGTGGTGAGGTCGCGCGGACGACGACCGACTCCCAGGGACGTTACCGGTTTGAAGACTTGGCGCCGGGACGTTACACGATCGTTGAACAGACCCCCGCGGGTTATTTCTCCGGGAGCGCGAAGCCAGGTTCGATCGGGGGCGTCGCGGAGGGGACGAGCCGGATCGGCGCGATCGGGCTGTTGTCGGGTCAGTCGGGCGTCAACTACGACTTCTGTGAACACGAGCCGGCCGAGCTCGGCGGTACCGTTTATGTCGAACGCCACGCGGCGCACCCCGAGGGCGCGTCGGATCCGATTCCGGGCGTGCTGGTCGAGCTGTACGACGACGACGGACGGTTGGTGACCCAGACACGGACTGACGGTTCGGGGGACTACCGGTTCGCTGGGCTCCGTCCCGGTCGGTACCAAGTCTTCCAACACCAACCGTCTGGCTATCTGCAAGGGCGAGAGGAACTCGGCAGCGGGGGCGGCGAGGTGATCGCTCGGGACCGAATGGGTGTCGAGCTGTTCGTCGGTTCGGAGCTCGAGGATTACAACTTTTACGAACGGTTGGCGGCCCAGGTCGCGGGTCGGACTTGGGTCGATGCGGACCTGGACCGGCGTTTCGAAGACGGGGAACGACCGCTTGCGGGCATCCAGGTCGAGTTGGTCGATTCGCGGGGGGACGTGGTCGCGACGACGCGATCCGACGCGACGGGGCGGTATCGGTTCACCGGTTTGACGCCGGGCGAATACGGCGTCCGCCAACGGCAACCCGACGGGCTGTTTCACGGCGGGCAGGTTGTCGGGACGGCGGGGGGCCGCGTGGCCGACGACGACCTGATCGTGGGGATCGATCTCGGCAGCGGACGGAGCGCCCGCGGGTACGACTTCCCCGAGGTCCCGCCGGCGATGATCTCCGGCGTGGTGTTCCAGGACGGCCCGGCGCTCGTCATGGAGACGCCGCCCGACCCGGAATCTCTTCGCGAATACCGGGACGGGGTGTTCCGCGACGAAAACGAGCGGATCGCGGGCGTGACGTTGGAGTTGCGAACCGTGTTGGGTCAACCGCTCAGCAGCGACCGCGCCTTGCCGGGGACTTATTCCGACGGACCGATCCGGGTCGTTACCGATACCGACGGTCGGTACACGTTTTCGGGGCTGCGTCCGGGGACGTACCACGTTTACCAAGTGCAGCCGGAGGGTTGGATCGATGGGCTCGACACGCCCGGGACCGGGGGGGGCTTGGCGGTCAACCCGGCCGACACGGTGGTCGCGGCGGAAGACGAGATATTGATCCAAACGCTGTCGGCGAGTGAGCAGACCGACCCCAACGACGACGCGATTTTGAGGATCACGGTTTCCGCGGGCGACCACAGCCGCGAGAACCACTTTAGCGAGATCAAGGTCGAGCCACCCCCAGCCACGCCGCCGATCGCCCCGCCCGAAGCGTCGCCGCCGCCCGAGACGCGTGTCGTCGCGCCGCCGCTGGCGGTGTTCCCGACCACGCCGCGGGTGATCTCGTTTGGGACGGCGGCCGACATCCTCCCGTTGCCGGTGTATGCCGACGAGTGGGCGATGTCGTGGCACCTGAGCGTGATCAACGGCGGGCACCCACGGGGGAGCGGCGTCGAATCGTTCGAGATCGCGGGGGTCACGTATCGATCGGCCGGAACCGATTGGGAGGCGGAGTCGCTGGGCGAGGGACGTTGGTACGTCGGCACGCTCGACGGCGAATTGGAACGCGACGCGGCCGTCGAGTTCGGACATCACGCGGGGATCGCGTTGCTCGGCGACTTCAACGGTGACGGGATCGATCAGCCGGTGCTGTATCGGGACGGGCAGTGGTTCGTCGACCTGAACGGCAACGGCGTGTGGGACCCGGATGACCTTTGGATCCGGCTCGGAACCCCGCTCGACCGGCCGGTCGTGGGTGACTGGGACGGGGACGGCAAGGACGACATCGGGATCTTTGGCCGTCAGTGGGAGCGGGACTTGCCGCGGATCCGCCGTGATCCCGGGCTGCCCGATCCGGACAACCGGCGACGTCGTGAAGTCAACGCGTCACGAGCGACCGATGCCGATGCCGTCGATGCACGCGACGGCAGCGACGAAGTCGGGCGGCACGAGCGATGGCTACGACGCGGGGCGTCGGGTGCGCTTCGGGCCGACGCGGTCGACCATGTGTTCCAGTACGGTCGGCATGTCGACGTTCCGATCGCGGGGGACTGGAACGGGGACGGGATCGACCAGATCGGCGTCTTCCGCGATGGCCGTTGGACGCTCGACATGGACGGTGACGGGCGTTTGACTTCGCGGGACCAGGTCGTCGACTTCGGACATCCGGGGGACGAGCCGGTCGTCGGCGATTTCGACGGCGACGGGGTCGACGAGATCGCCGTGGTCCGCGGCGACGTGTGGATCATCGACACCGACGGCGACGGAAAGTTCACCGAGAACGACGTGCAGATCCGGCTGCCTCGGCCGACGCCGTCAAGCCAACCGGTCGCGGGCGATGGCAACGGCGACGGCGTCGACACGCCCGGCTACTACGACGCCGGTACGCGAGACGCCGGTACGCGAGACGCCGGTACGCGAGACGCCGGTACGCGAGACGCGGCGTGACTCGGCGTCGTTGATGAGTGAGTTGTACCGGAGAGGGTCGGACCGCTTTTCGGATAGGCTCTTAACCGGCCGCGGCCCGCGCCAACTTGAGCACCAACTGCTCGAGCAGGAATCGGTCGCGTCCCTCCTGGCTGTGCGTCCCCTTCAAGCGAAGGTCGGCGTCGAGCAACCACGGCAGCAGTTGGCTGGCGCGGTCCCGCCCGAGCCCCTTCAGTTGCGATTTCGCCCGCTGCACGTCGGCCGGCCGCCGTACCCCGGCGACCCCGAGCGCCTCGTCCAGGCTCCAGGCTCGTCCGGTCCGCTCCCGGTACTGGACCACCGCCGTCGCCATCCCCAACCGCCGCAACGACCAAGCGATCTGTGGCAGCAGCGCGATCGGCCGCTGGCCACCGCTCATTAACTTGTCCAGCTGACGGAGCGCCTCGGCCGCGTCGCCCGCCGCGATCGCGTCGGTGATCTGCCACACCGTTTTCCCCTGCCAGCCCGCGACGACCTCCCGCGCCAGCGTTTCGTCGATCGTGCCGCCCGGTTCCAAATAGAGCGCCAACTTGGCGATCTCGGTGTCGAGCATCCCGATCTCGTCGCCCAGCATCTCGATCAACGCGTCGGCCGCCCCGGCCGCCAACTTGACGCCGTGACGCCCCGCGACATACCCGCTTAAAAACTTTCGCCGCGACGCAGCCGTGACGCCCTGCTTCGCGTCGACCCCTGCCCCGCAGGGTACCACCAAATGGTCGGCCGCGATCGCCTTGTAGAGCCGTGTGTTGGCCGCCAACGAATCCGATTCCAACACGAACCGGTTGGCCGACGAAGGC
Source organism: Pirellulaceae bacterium (assembly GCA_041685355.1). Lineage (GTDB taxonomy): Bacteria > Planctomycetota > Planctomycetia > Pirellulales > Pirellulaceae > JAWLFY01. Next base: position 41,322 of record JAWLFY010000006.1, read on the forward strand.
TTCGCCGCGTAAGCCTCCAACTCACCCCGATGGTCGCTGACGAAACGGTCGGCGTCCCGCACCACGATCGTCCGCTTGCCGTCGAAATCGAACAGCGTGGCGGTTGCCAGTTCGTCCTTCAAATCGGTCCAGCGGACCACCGCCCCGTCGTAACTGGTGACGTCGGCGTCGCCACAAATCGCCCGAATCGTCCAACCGCGAAGCGTCGCGTCGCTGCCGAACACCGCGACCAACGGCGGCGGATCGGCCGGCGGCGAGGGGATCAACTGGAACGCGTGGGCGACAGCCATACGACGACCGACAAAGGGCGAGACGGGACCGCTCGCCGACGAACGGGACGGCAACCAGACGGCAACGGTCACGCCGCCGTCAAACGGGGACGATGACGACACGCCCTGTTTTAGCCCGTCCCCGATCGATCGTCACCCGTGCGATCCGCGACTCGCCGACGCCGTGCGATGCGGGACGAAGAACCCGACCGACGCCAAGGCGATCAAGCAACCGACGACCGAGAACAGCAGAAAATTCGACAACAACGCGATCGATGCGAACACGACGATCGCCATTGTGGCCGCCCACCGCGGCGGCAGCATCCACAAGGCCACCCCGCATGCCGACTCCGTGAGAATCACCATCCGGCTGTACCACGTCGCCAAGTCGCGGATCGTCTCCGGGGCGAACCACTGCCGGACCAGGTTGAACACCCAAAAATCCCGGTCGACAAAATAGATCTCGTGGAACACCTGCCCCGACCAATATTCCGGGGTCCACTTCCCGATCGCCCCGCCGAGCAAAATCATCGAGAGGATCACCCGGGAAAGCCAAGCCGCCCGCCGCAGCGTCGAATCGGGCTCGGGATCCTCGATGCGATGAACGAACCACAACGACCATAACGCCGTCCACCACGCGGTCGCGAATGTCATGTCGTTGTAGCTTCCTTGGTGCAGGCACAACACCGACATCGCCGCCAGAATCCCCCACCCACAAACCACCCGGGCCCACCGTTCCGCCGCAAAGAAACTCACGACGATCGCCGCGAGTCCCCCCAGAAAACTGATGCGGAGCGTTGTCGGGGATTGCAGCACGGCCGGGAAAAACTCGTCACGAACCGGCAGCAAGTGATAGATCCGATCGGCCGCCACAAAGAACGACCACTTCCACGCCAACGCCAGGAATAGCCCCACCAAGACGACTCGGTGCGCCACCATCCCCCGCGTCGACGCGTCCCACGCCGACTCACGCTCAGGCCCGATCCCCACCCCAGGCAACTTCCCCCCACTCACCGACTCACCCCCCATTAAGCTCTCCTCCCCCTCTCCCCTCTGTGTCCTCCGTGCCTCTGAGTTTCAAACTCTCTCCTTCTTCTCCTTTCTCTGCTTCCTCTGCTTCTTCCTCTTCTTTATCTTCTTTCGCCCCCGCTCCCGCCACATACACCCCCTTCTTCACTTGACACCCCGAACCAGGGGCGTGGTCCCAGGTTTCCAGCACCACCCGCCATTCCCCGTCCGCGCCCGGCGTCACGAGATAGCGGCTTTCGATCGTCTCGCCGCGATACGTCGAAACGAACTCGAAGCGGCGGGGCTCCCCGTCGCGGAGCAACCGCAGTCGGGCGTTGGCGAAGCTGAACAGTCGCGTCGGAAAATGATTGACGAACCCGGACTCGATCGGAGCCCCAGAAACGCCACTCGGCGACGTCGCGTCTGGCCCCCGATGTTCGGGACGCCCGTGGTCGGCTTTCCCATGTCCGGCCTCTTCCGTTCCGTCCACCCGGTATCGGTTCGCGAAGTTGTACATAGCGGGCACCGGTTGCTGGATCGCCCACCCCCAGAACGAATCCGTCCGCAAATGAAACCGTGCGAGCGTCGCCTGTGCGACCTCCGGGACCAGCGGGGTTGCGGCGAGCCAGACGGTCACCGCCGCGACGATCGCCACGATCACGCCCAACCCGTAATCAGGCTGAGGCCCCCGCAAGCGATGCCCCCACCAGCGATAACAACGCGAAGTCATCGAGACCCTCACTCGACCACGAAACCGACGATTCCGAACCCGATCGCCCGGCCAACCCTACGTCGCAATCGCTGATTACCAAGCGAAGTACGGCCAAGGCCCCTCGCCGGTGGCGCCGGGGGGGAGTTCGACGAAGCCGTCGCTTTGGGTCAGCGCCACCAGGTCGCCGGAACCTTTCGACGCGATCGGCTCGGCCAGGCCGTGGGCGACCAGCCTCACCGGGCGCATCCACCACAGCGGCAACGTCTTGACCCCGGGGGTTGCCAGCGTCACCACCGGGCGATGGTGCATCCAGTCGACTCGACCCGCCATTTTGGCGAGCAGCGGAAGGGCGAATCGGTAGCACGTAAGGGTCGCGCTGACGGGGTTTCCCGGAAGCCCGAGGATCAGTTTTCCCGCATCGGTCGCCGCCCCCAAGATCGGCTTCCCAGGACGGATCGGGAGCCGATGAAACACGGTTTCGGCCCCCAGTCGCTCGCAAATCTCGGGGACGTGGTCGCGGTCCCCCATCGAGACGCCTCCGGTCAGGATCACCGCGTCGGAGGTCGCCAATGCCTGTCGAAACGCTTCGGCGAGTTCATCGCGGTCGTCCCGGACGTGGCGATGGACACCCGCGGCGATCCACCCGTGGCGGCACAGCATCGATGCGATCGCCGCCCGATTGCTGTTTCGCAACTGCCAAGGCTCGGGCGTGACGTGCGGATCGAGGACCTCGTCACCGGTGGTGACCAGACAGACCCGAACGCGACGGTAAACGTCCGGGGAAACCACGCCGAACGCGGCGGCTGCGGCATGGCGGGGAGGCGTGAGCGGTTGGCCGGCGTCCATCACGCGGTCGCCACGGCGGGTGTTTTCCCCGGCACGACGGATGTTCGATCCCGGCGCGACCGATCGCGCTTCGCCGCGCCACCGGATCGTCGCGCCGGACTCGATCGTTTCCTCGCGTTTGACCACCGCCTCGCCACCGGCCGGGACCACGGCACCGGTAAAGATCCGCACGACCGATCCGGGCGGCAGTTCGGGTGGGGGCGCCCCGGGGGCCGATTCTCCGGCGACCCGGATCTCTCCGTCCCGTTCCAAATCGGTCATCCGCACTGCGTAGCCGTCCATCGCCGAGACGTCGGCCGCCGGGCTGTCGCCATCCGCCGAAATCCCGCCGGCCAGTACGCGTTGGGCGAACGCCCCGTCGCTCGTCTCGTGGGACACGGTCGCCAGCCGACCGGCGAGGGCTCGCACCGCGTCGTCCGGCGTTTCGAAACGGTCAGTCGCGGACATCATCCAGGTCCTCCGGGCGGTTGACGTTGTGAAGCGAGCTCGCCGCCATCGGGACCGCCACGCACCGCTGGTGACGCAGCCATGCTCGCAAGCTTCGGTGATCCGATCTCGCGAGCCGGTCGAGCGAGGCCGCGAATCGTACCGGATAGATCGCCACCAGCGGTTGCGATTCGTTCGTCCCGATCTCGCAGGCGACCACAAGATCCGCCGGGAAAGCCCGCCATCGGTCTCGCAACGTGATCAGGTTCGCCGCGACCAACCGTGGCGTGTCGACCGGGGTGACCAGGCATCCGCCGAACCCGGCGTCGCGGGCGTGGGAGACCGCCGCGGCGACGCCGACCGCCGGTCCGAGATGCGGGACCGGATCGACGATCTCGATCACCTTGTCCGTCACCTTATCCGTCGCCGGTTCCGATACCGGTTCCGATACCGGTCGACCCGTGACGGTTGACGAGGCGTTTGCGGCCGCCAAGGGATCGCCGTTTCCCGAAACGGCGACGGCGTCACAGACGTCGCGAAGCCGGCTGACCGCGGACTGCAGATAGCTTTTTCCGTCAGGCCCGATCAGCGTCGCCTTGTCACGTCCCATCCGTGACGAGCGGCCGCCACACAGGACGACTCCGAGCAGCGCCCGCGACGAGGACGCATCCGTCCGACGTGGCGAATGGGAGGCCATTGGCGCTACTTCGATTCCGTGCCGCCGGCTCGATCCGCTTTGGCGAGCACGTCTTCCACCCACGACTTCGCCCGCATCATCGTCGGGAATCCGATCGTGGGGGCAGTCAGGAGGGCCACGTGACGCAAGTCTTCCGCGCGACATCCCGCCTCGAGCGCTTTGCGGCAATGCGAGTGGGCTGCCCCTTCCAGACCGGCGGCGAGCGACGTCGCGAGTTTGACGAGCGCGACCTCGCGGGGACTGAGCGGACCCGCCTCCGCCGCCGCCTTGCCGAACGACTCGTACGCCCGCATCAGATCCGGGTGGTCGTCATGCATTTGCCGGTAGCGTTTCGGGATTCCTGGTCGGCTCGACATCGTGGGGTCACTCCTTGTTGTCGGTTTCGGCCTTGTCGGTTTCGGCGGCAACGATCGCATCGACCAACGCGTCGATCGTATAGGGCGAGGCCTCCGCCGCGACATCGTAGCCGAGCTCGCGGACGGTCTCGGAGGTGATCGGGCTGAGGCTCGCCAATTTGCAACGCCCGACCGCGCCGGCGAACATCCGCGCCACGCTCTTCGCGGTGCCGCTGCTGGTCAGCGTGATCCAGTCGACTTTCCCCGCCTGAACCGCGTGGAGCACCTCCGGGTCGGCGGCCTCGACGTCCGTGTGGTCGTAGGCCGCGACCTGTTCGACGTCCCATCCGGATTCGCGAAGCGATTCGGCGAGTGTGTCCCGGCCACGGCTGGCGCGGACAATCAAAACCGGCCGAGGTTGCGGCCGACCTTCGATCAGGCATGCGGCGAGCGACTCCGCGTCGAACCGGTCGGGGACGACGTCGGCACGCAAGTAGAATCGGCGGAGCGTCGAGGCGGTCTTCTTTCCGACCGCGGCGATCCGAAGGGAACCGAGTGATCGCAGGTCGTGCCCCCGTTCGATCAGCCGGCCCAAAAACGACTCGACCCCGTTCCGGCTGCAAAAGACGATCGTCCCGAACCGATCGAGCTGGCCGATCGCGCGGTCGACCGCGTCCCAATCGCGCGGCGGGCCGATCCGCACCGCCGGCTGCACCAGCACCGTCGCCCCGCGTTCCCTCAGCGGGCCAGCCAACGCTTCCGCCTGATCCGCCGGTCGGGTGACCAGAATCGTCCGCCCGAACAACGGACGCCGGGCAAACCAACTCATCGTTTCCGCCAATTCGGTCACGCGGCCCAAGATCACGATCACCGGTGGCCGCATCCGCGACGCGGGGGTCAATCGATCCGCGACCTCATCGAGACGGCAACGGATCACTTGCTGGTCAGGAAGGCTGCAGCGACGGATGATCGCCGCCGGTGTCGAGGGATCCTTTCCGCCCGCCAGCAAACCGGCCGTCCACGCGTGGGCTGTCGTCACCCCCATGTAGACGACCAGGGTCCCCGGGAACCGGGCGAGGGCGTCCCAATCGAGCGTCGGGGAATCCTTTTCCGGTTCTTCGTGGCCGGTCACCAGGGCGACCGCGGACGCGAGACGGCGGTGAGTGACCGGGATCCCGGCGTACGATCCCGCCGCCAGCGCCGCCGTGATCCCCGGGATGATTTCGTAAGGGATCCCCGCCGCCCGAAGCGCCTCGACTTCCTCGGCCGTGCGGGCGAACACCGCGGGATCACCCCCCTTCAGCCGGACCACCCGGCGGCCGGCCCGGGCGTGCCGCAAGATCTCCTCGATCACCTCGTCTTGTCGCCAAATCCGTGTCTGACCATGTTTGCCGACACAAATCCGCTCCGCCCGGCCGGCGTGGTTCAGCATCGCTCGATTGCTCAGGCCGTCGTACAGGACGACGTCGGCCGTCGCGAGCCGTTCGGCGCCCCGGAGCGTCAGCAGTCCCGGGTCTCCCGGGCCGGCACCGACCAGCGACACCAGTGGGGCCGGCGACGCGGGCGGGCCTGGCGACACGCGTGAAGCTTGGGGCTCAGCGAGCCCCGATGACACGGGGGGGGACGGTGGCACGATCGGATCGTCGTTCATCCCCGTATTCTCGCGATTCAGGGCGTGCCCACTAGGCTCTGGACACGAGGCGAATGAATCGGCATAATCCCCGACCTGACCGATAGCAATCTTCACGCTCCCCGTCTCGACTTCGAACGGCACTTCCCACGCCGACCATCATGCCGAATACCCCCAGCGCCAAGAAACGTCTCCGTCAAAACATCAAGCGACGCGTTCACAATCGCGCCGTCAAGACGAACATGCGCGGCCAGATCCGACGCGTACGGGAGGCGATCCAAGCGGGTGATCTGGAGAAGGCTCGGACCGAATTCCGAGTCGCCATGAAGAAGCTCGATCGTGCCGCCAGCCGGAACGTGATCCACAAGAACACAGCGGCCCGGACCAAGAGCCGGCTCAATCATTTGATCAAGGCCGCCTCCGCCTGATCGGTGCCGCCCGTTCCGAAATCGACTGCAGCCGACTGCCGAGGCTGAATCTCATTGCCGGGGCTTCGAAGGCCGAACGACCCGATACCGACGCGACAACCCGAAATCAACGCGACGAAGGCGGCTCTCGGTAATCCGGGAACCGCCTTCGTCGTTGCGGGATCGCTTCTTTCGAAGCGGGATCGTGGTTTTTTGCGACGCCGCATCGGATCGCCCCGAGCGCCGTCGAGTGAGCGACTTAGAACAGGAAGATCGTGTCGATCCCGAAGGTCGCTTGGTCGTTCCCGGCTTCGACAACCTGGTTGCCCGCCGCGAGGACGGCCGCGTTGTTGTCGACCCAGTCCCATCGGATCTCAGGCCGCACGATCACGTTGGCGTGCGGGCGATGGTTGAGACCTAGCGTCAGGGCGTAAATGTCGGCCGTGGCTCCCGGTGCGGTGTAGACGCCTTCGCTCTCGTACCACTCGAACCGGGCACCGGCCGCCCAGCAATCGTTGAGCGTGTAGATCAGGTACTGGTTGATCCCGTACGTCTCGCGGACCGTCGTGCCATTCTCGTTCTCGGTCGACAACAAGTCGCTCTGGCTGATGTACTGCAGTTGCTCAGAGAGCTGGTGCTCGGAAACGATCGAGTGCATGTAGCCTTTTTCGACGCCGTTGAACCGGGCTTCGCCGAATCGTCCGATCGTCGTCGCGTAGGTCATCGTCCAGGTGTCGGTGAGCCCGAGCGAGACGCCACCGAGGAAGTTATCCCCGTTGTCGTCGAACCCGCTGTCCCAGCCGAAGGTGTACCCGCCGTAGACGGTCACGTCGTCGCTGTAGTCATACGTGCCGAGCACCCCGGTGTGGGTGAACGGCTCGCTGTTGTACATCGTGTAGGCGTGGCTGTAGAAGAAGTTGTCGGGGGCGGTGACGACTTCGTACCCGATGATCGTGTAGAAGTGTCCCATGATCACCGACATGTCGCCGTAGCCGGCCTCGGCGTACACCTGGGGCAAGGCGTGCCCGTAGTCGTTGCCGTTGTCCCACGAGTTATCCCATCCACGGGGGTCGGTCCCGAACGCTTGCGTGTCGGGCCCGTCGGTCCCGTACACGTAATCGATGCGTCCGCCGAGATCGAAGCCGTTGGAGGTATCGATCGCCTTTTCGGCGTACAGCCACGCCTGGTGCAACTGGGTCTCGTCGGCCCGGCTGTTGAACAGGCTGTTCGCCTTGTTGTGATAGCCGATCTGGACCCAGCCTCCGGCGGACCAACCGCCGTGCTCACCCAGCAGCGACCACTGGTCGCCGAGACAGCAATCGTTGATCGCGTCGCCGAGCTTGTCGGCGAGCCCGAGTCCCAGCCCCGAGCCGCAGCCCCAACCGGAATCGCAGTCGCCCTCGCAGGCCGCGTCGAGGCCGCAACCGGGGTCGGCGATCGCCTCACACCCGCACACGACTTCGCCGCAATCGCAGTGCCCGACCTGGGCGATCCCCATGCCGACTCCCGGACCGGGTTGGTGATACGGGTGTTGCCCGTCGGCCGCCGATGCGGATCCTCCGCAACAGAGAGCCGCCAACATCGCAAGTTTGTTCCACTTCATCGTCTCGGACTCCCCGTCCCTCATGAATCGTCGCGCGGATGGTGCCCGTCATGGGAAACCGATATCGGCGACACGTGCCAAGTTCGAACCGGCCCCCGTGCTTTCCAACGACTACGAGTCGCTGTCGTCGCGGCACGCCCCCGCCTCGGAACCCCGTTCGGGGTCCCCGGACTGATGCCGGCGCCAGACGCGGTCAACACGTCTCGTCAACGGTATCGTCCGCCGGGTCGCGTGACGTTGAGAGTGTCACGCGCGTTTCCCTGCGCGATTTCGCTAAACCGCCTTCGTTCCGGTAAGGCTTGCCGGTCGGCGAAGTTCTCCGCCGCGGGAGCATGCCGCGGCGGAGGACCGGCAACGAAAAAAGCCCGCTTGCCACGGGGGCAAGCGGGCTTCGATTCGCAGTTCAGCGGTACGGCGATGTCTCCGCAAGGGATGGGGAGAAGTCGCTCGCGGCCGGCAGGACCGTACCTGACCCGCTAGAACAGGAAGATCGTGTCGATCCCGAAGGTCGCCTGGTCGTTCCCGGCTTCGACAACCTGGTTGCCCGCCGCGAGGACGGCCGCGTTGTTGTCGACCCAGTCCCATCGGATTTCGGGCCGCACGATCACGTTGGCGTGCGGGCGATGGTTGACCCCGAACGTCAGAGCGTAGATGTCAGCGTTCTCACCGATGCCGGTGTAGACGCCTTCGCTCTGGTACCACTCGAACCGACCGCCAACCGCCCAGCAATCGTTGAGCGTGTAGATCAGATACTGGTTCAGACCGAAGGTGTCTCGGACCGTGTCGCCGTTGGCGTTTTCGGTGTCCAAGACGTCGCTCTGCAGAATGTACTGCAGGTTGTCCGACACCGCGTAATCGGCGACCAACGAGTGCATGTAGCCCTTCTCGACGCCGTTGAACCGGCCTTCGCCGAATCGTCCGATCGTCGTCGCGTAGGTCATCGTCAACGCGTCGGTGAGCCCGAGCGAGACGCCACCGAGGAAGTTATCCCCGTTGTCGTCGAACCCGCTGTCCCAGCCGAAGGTGTACCCGCCGTAGACGGTCACGTCGTCGCTGTAGTCATACGTGCCGAGCACCCCGGTGTGGGTGAACGGCTCGCTGTTGTACATCGTGTAGGCGTGGCTGTAGAAGAAGTTGTCGGGGGCGGTGACGACTTCGTACCCGATGATCGTGTAGAAGTGTCCCATGATCACCGACATGTCGCCGTAGCCGGCCTCGGCGTACACCTGGGGCAAGGCGTGCCCGTAGTCGTTGCCGTTGTCCCACGAGTTATCCCATCCACGGGGGTCGGTCCCGAACGCTTGCGTGTCGGGCCCGTCGGTCCCGTACACGTAATCGATGCGTCCGCCGAGATCGAAGCCGTTGGAGGTATCGATCGCCTTTTCGGCGTACAGCCACGCCTGGTGCAACTGGGTCTCGTCGGCCCGGCTGTTGAACAGGCTGTTCGCCTTGTTGTGATAGCCGATCTGGACCCAACCGCCGGCGGACCATCCGCCGTGCTCACCCAGCAGCGACCACTGGTCGCCGAGGCAGCAATCGTTGATCGCGTCGCCGAACTTGTCGGCGAGCCCGAGTCCCAGCCCCGAGCCGCAGCCGCACGCGGAATCGCATCCGCCGTCGCAGCCGAGGTCGCAACCGTCGATCGTTTCACAGCCGCAAACCGGCTCGCCGCAATCGCACGACGCGTGTGAGACCGGTCGGATTCCGTTCGCTTGGTCGGCGAACAGGTGGCCCGCGTTCATCACGCAGGCGACCGCCGCGGCCAAGGCCATTTTTGAAAGCTTCATTTGTTATCGACTCCCCGGTACAGGTCGGTGGTTTGTGAGGCACTTCAGTCGAGGCGCGGACCCGAGCGACGCATCGCAGCCGCCGGGACACGCGGGACACGTTTCCCGCTAGCCGTCGCTCGAGGCCAAGTCATCCGCACTGCTCCGACCTCGCGGCCGTCGCCCTGATGGCTATCGACTCTCCGGCTCCACGCCCAATGATCACCATCGATATCGGACCGCACGCCAGAACAATCACGGAGAACTTTTCGGTAGTCGTCAGGATTACCGGCCATCTGGTCGGAGCGTTCCTGATGCGGGGTTCGGGGGGACCGGGTCGTCTCGCCCGGCCCGGCAAACTGTGCGGGCTCCGGTGACCTTCGGGGCTCGTCGGGCCTCGTCGAGGCTCCCGCGTGCCCGCTCGGGCATGAGCGGGACCGGTTCGCCACATCCGGCGGCCACCGGACACTCCCGATCGATCGGCCGGGGCGCCGGCCCGCGTGGGGCGACCGTCTACGCGCATCGCCGCCGATCGGCCACAATCGGATCGCCGCGGAGCGACCCGTTCGAAGCCATTCCCCCAAGCCAACTCGTCCCCCAGACCGACCGATGCCCTTTTGGCGACCGAAATCCTCGCACACGTCCCCCCCGAAAAGGCCTTCCGACGAGGGGGAGTCGACCGCTCCGGTGACCGGGGATCCCACGGCCGAGGCGGCGAACGGGGGAACGGAGTCCGACGCCGCCGAGACGGGGGCGCGGGGGGGGTTACTCGGGAGAATGAGGTCGGGGCTTCAGAAGACCCGGCAGGTCCTCGGGACCGACATCCGCGACCTGTTCAAAAGCGAAGGTCGGTTGGTGGACGAGGAGTTCCTCGGCGACCTGTTCGCCCGCCTGATCCGCACCGACATGGGGACCGGCCCGGCGACCAAAATTCGTGACGACGTCGGCCGACGACTTCGCGGCCGTGTCGTCCAAATCGACGAGGTGCTCGAGACGATCGCGGTCCAGACCGAGTCGATGCTCGCCCAAGAAACCACGGGGATCGCCTTCGCCGAATCGGCCCCCACGGTGATCCTGGTCGTCGGCGTCAACGGCAGCGGTAAGACGACCTCGATCGGAAAACTCGCCAACCACCTGCAACGGTCCGGCCGCCAAGTCGTGCTCGGGGCCGGCGATACGTTCCGCGCCGCGGCGGTCGAGCAGTTGACCGTTTGGTCGCAGCGGATCGGGTGTGACATCGTCACCGGCAAGCATGGCGTGGACCCCGCGAGCGTCGCGTTTCAGACGATCGAGCGGGCGATCGAAACCGACGCCGATGTCGCCTTGATCGACACCGCGGGGCGGCTGCAAACCCAAGCCAAGCTGATGCAGGAGCTCGAAAAGGTGAGGCGGGTGATCGGCAAGAAAGTCGAAGGGGCACCCCACGAAGTGCTGCTCGTCCTCGACGCGACCGCGGGCCAGAACGCGATCAGCCAAGCCCGCGGGTTCGGCGAGGCCGCCGGATGCACCGGGATCGTGCTCGCCAAATTGGACGGTTCCGCGAAGGGGGGCGTGATCCTCCCGATCCGCGAACAGTTCGAGCTCCCGGTCAAATTCGTCGGGCTCGGCGAGGGGATCGAAGACCTCGCCCCGTTCGACGCCGCCACCTTCGCCCGTGCCCTGTTCGACTCGAGCCCGTCACGCTGAACGACCTGTCTCGCCGAACTGGCCGTCTCGCCGAACTGGCCGTCTCGCCGAACTGGCCGTCTCGCCGAACTGGCCGTCGTGTTGAACTGGCCATCCGCTTCCTCTCCCCTGCCCCGTCTTTACCGTCATGTTGCATCTCCGTGGTGACACTTCCGCCCGGTGGCTCGAGCAAGTCGATCGGTCGCTCGAGGAGATTCTGGTCGACCACGCTCACTGCGAACGGAAGGCGGCGTCGACGGCGATGAACCTGTTGAACGCATACACCGAAAACCGCGAATTGGTCCGCGAGATGACGCGGATCGTCGAGGAAGAACTGGAGCATTTCCAGCAAGTGTTGGCGATCCTCGACCGACGTGGGATCGGTTTCCGCCGCTTGGCAGCCGCCGGCTACGGCAAACGGCTCAACGCGCTGGTCCGCTCGGCCGAACCGCATCGGGCCGTCGATCGGCTGCTCGTCGCGTCGTTGATCGAAGCGCGGAGCTGCGAGCGGTTCCGGTTGCTTGCCGAGCATATCCGGCCCCGGGATCGGGAGCTCGCCGATTTCTACGCGGGCCTGTTCGAGAGCGAGGCCCGACACCACACCACCTACGTGCGGCTCGCCGAACCGTTCGCCTCGAGGACCGAGGTGACGCGGAGACTCGACGAGTTGTCGGCGGGAGAAGCCGAGATCATCGCGGCTGGTAGCGACCTTCCGCGGATGCACAGCTGATCCGTCGGGTGGCCCGGATCCGTCGGGCACTGATCGGACGGGTGGTACTGATCGGACGGGTGGTACTGATCGGACGGGTGATACTGATCGGACGGGTGATACTGATCGGGCTGGCGGCAAACTGTCCAACCGGGGCGAGACGATCCGGTTTTCGACGCCGCGCGGTCGTCCCCGTCGCCGCGTGTCTGTTTCACGCGGCAGGCCCGAACCCCGTCGATCGGGGCGTCGCTCCGAGTATCGCGAACGACGGATCGGGAATCGCCGCTTCCCTGCCGCCGCGTTTCACGCGGCGGTGATCACAGGATCCGTCGAACCGTCGCTTCCGTTGCCATCGGTCGAACTTGTCGATCCGCGATCGGGCTCTAAGTTGACATCACCGCGGCCACGGCCAGACCCCGAAACGCTCGGGTGCCTGAAACGCTCGGGTGCCTGAAACGCTCGGG
>JAWLFY010000006.1:53958-64496 GCA_041685355.1 Pirellulaceae bacterium
GAAACGCTCGGGTGCCTGAAACGCTCGGGTGCCTGAAACGCTCGGGCGCCTGAAACGCTCGGGCGCCCGATTCACCCAGGTGGGCGAATCGCTCGAGTCGCGGACCCTTCCCAGGACGGAAGGGGCGTCCGACCGGTCGGCGGTCGGGAGCCCGGAGGACCCGGCGAGACCACGGAACTCGTGTCTTGCGTGACGCGTTCAACGCGTCGCCGGAAGGAGAAACTGATGATGCGGATTCGGTTTGGTGCGATCCCCGCGACGCTGTTGTGGGCCGCGGTCGCGATCGCCGCTGACGACACCGTCCGGTTCGATTTGCCGCCGGTCGCCGCCGCACGGGCGATCGTGCCGCCAAAAGCAACCACGGACCCTTCCGCGGCCGACGAAGCGGCGACGGCTGACGCGCCGCGGCGACCATCGGGGGCGTCCGACACGTCGCTGCCGGTGACGTTTGAGCTCCGGCTGTCGTCAATGATCGCGACGCCGAAGCCGCCGCCGATCGATCAGTGGATCGTGACGTGTGTCCCCCGCGATCGGTCGTTGTTGATCGCCGACTACGCGCCGAAGACCGAGTTGGCGGGCGAGGCGAGCGGCCCGGTGAACGTCAAACGGATCGACGAGTCGACCGACTCGATCGGGTTGTCGATCGATGGCAACTACGGACACGCGGTGCGGGGCCGTGCCGGGGCGGATCACGGTCGCAAGTCGAGCGAAACGGTCGAGTTCGAACGACACGCCCCGGTCCAGGCGGTGATCGCGTCGGGGACGGTCGACCGGGGACGCGGCGTTTACTTCAAACTTCGGTGGACGAGCCAGCAGGTGCTCGAGGGGGAAAAGACGATGCGGGTGACGATGGAGGTCCCGCCCGGGTGGCGCGGCGGGTTGGTCGACGTCTCGGTCGTCGCCCAAGCCGAGCGGGTCAAGTTGGCGGGATTCGACCGCGACGTCGAAACGCTGGGGCAAGCCCGGTTCATCGTCGCGGTGTATCGTGAAGGGGACCGCGAGGCGGAGCGCCGCGCGTTGGCGTTGGCCCGTGCCGAAGATGAACTCCGGGTGCTCGCCCGTTCGACGCGACGAAATCGGGACATCCGCTCGCTGTCGACCTTGCTCCATTTCGTCGCCGTCAAAGTCGACCCGTCACCCGATCCCGAACCGGCGGTCTGTGTCGAACGGCTGATTCGTGGTGACGCGGACCCGCATCTCGACCCCGCGATCCGCAAGCTTCCGATGGACGTCCGTGTCGCGGCACTCGAATACGACGATCGTCGCGAATCGTTCCTGACACTCGACGCGGGGCCGACGATGTGACCATCGGCTTTCAGATGTTGCGGGCGTTCAGTTGTTGCTGAAACCGATCGGCAACAGGGCGTCGCGTCCGAGAGGGTTCTTCACATATTGACGGTAGCACTCGGGACAAAGGTCGAAGCGGCCGCGGTGAGCCATGTCGGTGATGTCACACGAATCATCATCGTGGATCCCTTCCAGCAGTTGATGCAACTCCGACAAGTGGTCACCATCTTCGTCCAGCTCTTCGGCCATGTCTTCGACGACGGCCGTGACTTGGATCTTCACGACATGTCGGGTCTGGTTCGTCGTGTTGATTTCGCGTTTGCATCGATCACAGGTGTAATGAATCATCGATCAACCGATCCGCTGAGTAATCCGCTTCCCGCGCCGCCCACGTCGTCGACGCGCGCGACCAGAAAAGATCCGAAAGAAAAGTCGTCCTCACATGATTTCATCTTAGGGAGCCTCGGAACTTGGCTGCAAGGTAAATCGGAAGCCCTTTTTTTCTTGTTCATTTTGCGTCTTGACGAATATCGCAAAAGGGCGCACCGCGCGACGCGGTTACGGCGTGGACGCCGGTCGCACCTCGATCAGCATCCCCGGCAGGAAGTTTTCCGGGAGTGAAGCGAGTTGGCGATCGTCGAGGATTTCCGTCTCGTAGCCGAGTTCCCCCGCGCGGTTCAACAGCCGCCGGATCGCGGGGACGTGTCCGTAAGCCAACAAGCATCGACCGCCGGGGGTGAGGTGACGTGGCAGCCCGTCGAGGAGCGAATCCATCAGCACGAACCCGGGGTCATAGAACGCGTGCTCGGCCGGTCGCGTTACCTCGCCGTCTTCCCAAGGCGGCTTGGAAATGATCAGGTCGAACCGCTCTCCGGATGCGACCGGCGAAAAGGCTTCGGGCGCGTCCGCGGCGACCTGACGGACCTCCAAGCCTTTTTCGGCGCCGAGCATCGCCGCGTTGTATCGGGCGTTCGCGACCGCCGCCGGGTTGATGTCCGTTGCCACGACCCGCGTCGCGTCATGACGCTGACAAAGGATCGCGATCAACCCCGTCCCCGTCCCGATCTCCAAAACGCTCCGGCCCGACGCGATCGAGCCTTGGACGATCCGTTCCCGCAACGAGACCGTATCGTCCGGTTCCCAGAACACCGATTCGAACTGGACGAACTCCAATCCGGCAGACCCGTCGAGTGGCCACGTCTGTTCGACGCGGAACTCGTAGTCGAGGTCCTCTCGATAGCGACGGCATCCGGCGGCGAACACCCCCAGCCCGACGCATGTGATGACCGCGAACCAGCCGCCACGTGACGCCGTGATCCGAGACGGTAACCCGGCGGTCCGAGCACCGTTGATCCGCTGCCGTCGCATCATCAAAGCCAGCGTGAGAAAGGAAGGGACGTCCTCGAACAGCTTACGCGTTTTCAGATGGGGCCTGGGGGGGGATGCCGAAAACTAGGTCGATCCGGGAATTCCGTGGAGTTCCTTCAGGAACGGGATTTTTGGGAGGCACGGTTCCCGTGTCCGAAAGGGGCAACAGGTGGGGAGCATAAAAGTCGGCGGTAGCGTCGCTGCCGCCGACCGACGAGAAACTTTGCCGCACGGTCGACCGGACGTTCCTTCCGAAGTTGCTTCCCAGCAGAGCTTCCGTCCGCTTCACCCGGAGAGGTTCTCCGACCGCTAGCGAACGAGACACTCGAAGCGGATCGTTACCGAATCGCCGACCGCCAGTTCGTCGTCGAGCTTCCACTCGAGACGGGCCGATCCCTCGGGGTTCGGCTCGGCGACGAACGCCGCCCCGACGTCACACTGTTGGGTCCCTTCGACGTAGTCGAGCCGCGTCGTCAAGTTATCGGTCACGACGACGTGATCGATCGGCGAGTCGCCGACGTTGTCGACGCGAATCATGAACGTGACGGTGTCGCCGGGTTGGGCGTGGTGCCGGTCGGCGAGTTTCGCGATCTGCAACCGGCCGCTGTCTGGGAAGTCGTAGACGGTCACCCCTTCGACGCTGCGGTTTTGGGTCAGAACCGGCGGCTTCACGCCGTCGACGGCGACCTCGAGCGTGACATTGGTGCTCCACGTGACCGCGTTGGTCGCGGCCCGTTTCAACACCGCGATCTCGTCACGCCGGAGCCGATCGATCTCCAGTACCCGGATCCCCGCCACCGCCGCGAGCACGTCGGTCGCCTGTTCGAGTTGCCGGACCCCTTCGACCGGGACCCCGCGATTCCGCTCCCGCATCGCGTCCAAACGCCGCGTCGCTTCGGACCGCGCCGGGGCGAGCTGATCGGTGACCGTCACGCGAGGTTGAAGGATATCGATTCGGTTCGGACCGACCGGCCCGTCGACCCCGATGGCGCCGACGACGCCCTGGCCGGCAACGGCGCCGGTGATCTTCCGCACCGACGCGAACCGGGGCGCGTACAGACAGACGCGATTGCTCGCCCGGAATTCGATCTCCCCCGACGTGTTTGTCCCGTGAACGACCGTGTCCTCCGGTTGCAATCCGATGATGTTGTCGTTCCGGTGGAGCCGCGCCGGCGGCGGATGGTCGCCGCCGTCACAGAGAAACTCTTGGGGGTCGATCCCGAAAAGGTTGTACGTCGTCGGTTGTGCGGCAACGCCGTCGGGAGTCGTCGGAGGACAACTTCCCGGCGGGCAAGCCCCGGCCAATCCCGTCGGCGGGCAGTCGCCCACGTGATAAGCGACCCGCGTGCCGCGTTCGCCGACTTGCCCGAGGTCACCGACTTGGTAGGAAGCCCCCGAGACTGCGCTGTCACTCGAGTCACTCGAGACGCGCGAGTCACTCGAGACGCGCGGGGCAGTCGAGACGCGCGGGGCACTCGAGACGCGGGGGGCAGTCGGGGCAGTCGGGATCGACGGGCCGGCGGCCGAAGGGCCGGGGTTGCCTCCGGCGGGATGACCGGAGCCGGCCGATCCGGCGGACATCGGGGGGAGCCCGTGGGTGGCGCATCCGGCGGCGGTGATGGCGACTCCGCCGAGCAGGGCGAGGTTCAGGACGATCGATCGTTTCATGGCGTCGGCGTCGCTTCGGGTTGGTAGATCGGGGCCCAGCTCGGGTAGCCGAAGTTGAACTGAGACATCAGTGCCGGGTGTCCCGGAGGCATCCGCGATCCGATTCGGACGATCGCGACGGGGCGACCGAGCCGGTCGGCGACCTCCAACGCGTCTTCGTTTCCGGCGATCTCCATCGTTCGCGAGGTCGTCGGCGTCTCGGCGACCGGCAACGCGGTTTGGGGGTCTTCGAGGTACACGACGCGGGTCACCAGTTGGCCGTCGAGCGCCGCCCGCAGGTCTTGCACGTCGAGCGTGATCGGGATCGGATGGGACGTCGCGAGTCCCGGCGGCGGGTAGGTCCGGTCGATGATCTCGACCGTCGGATAAAGCTCCGCCCCTTCGGCCCCGGGGATTCCCGTGATCTGGAATCGGTACACCGACCCGACACCGAGCCCCGCCATCAGCCGTGGATCCGGTGACGTGAACCCGTCGCTCGCGGCGAGCGCGAACCGGGTCCCGGGCGGGCCGTTGAACGCGACCGGTTGGAAGTAGCCGGCGAGCGGTCCGCGGCCCAGCGCTCTCGCCGCGCCGACCGTTCCCGGCGGCATGTCAGCGTTGAACGGCCGATGTCCGGCCGACGGCGGCAGGTAGTCCGACGGTTCCGATGCGTGGGCGACGATCGCCCCCGCGGCGACGATCATGAGCCCGTAGCCGAGACAGGCGGCGATGAATTTCGGTCGGACGGTCATCGGTCGACTCACGGGTTCGGTTCGCGGAGGCCCAGTTCGCCGGAATGACCCGTTCGCCGGAATCCGGTGCCTCTGGGGCGACATTCGCAGGAGTCAGGGAACGGCAAACGCGGTGTGACTTCGGTCGGGTCTCACCGCGTCGGCTCGATCGTTCGTCTCGGCGATCGCCCGCCGAGAAGCCGCGACCGGGGTGTCATCTCGACCCGGGTCGCGGCGGAGGGGCGTGGCCGGTCAGTGTTTCGACTGGTCCACGCCCTGGCTCGCCCGTTGGTAGTGCGGGCGGCCGCTGGGAACACCCGGGTGGATGTTCTGCTCGTTGATCCGCACGCGGCTGACCGGGTTCGGATAGCTCATCCCGGGCCGTTGCCGGACGTGCATCTTCATCTTGTCGACCGGTTGGGGCAGGTGCATCCGGGTGTGGTTCTTGATCACGTGCTTCTGCAACCCGGCGGGGCTCCCGAGCGGAATGTGCGGCGGTCCGGGCAATCCGATCGGGGTGCCGCTCATCGGCATCCCGTATTGCGGCGCGGTCGCCCCGGAAACCATCCCCGGCAATTGCGGCGGAAGCGGTGCCCCTTGATTCGGCGCCCCACACCCTTCGGTCATCGCCATCGCGAACGGGGCGGGGAGCCCGTCGATCGGCGGAGCCATCGCCATCCCCATCCCTTCGGCCCCGGACATTTCGATGTCTTTATCCCCGAGCCGAATGATCGCCAAGATCGACCCGCGGCGGTCCGCCTCCTCGATCGGGTCGATGCCCGGGTCGAGCCGAGTGCTGACGAGGGTGTCGATCCCGGCCAGCGCGGGACCTTGGAATTCGGGCGACGGCAGGTAGATCACCTTCGTCACGAAGTTCCCGGTCAACACCTGGTCAAAGTCTTCCTCGGTGAACTGCAGCGGCACCGAATTGTGGGCCAAGTACGCCCCGGTCCGCGGGTTGGCGAACGCGAGTTCGACCGTCGGATAAAGCTCGACCCCTTCCCGGTTCGGGACGTTGGTCAGCTTGAGCCGATAGATCCCGCCTTGGGGAAAGTTCTGACGGGCCGGGACGATCAGCGGTTCGCTGTCGAAGCCGCCGCCGCCGGTCGCGTCGTAGTGGACTTGCATCCCGTCGGGCTGGCCGAGCGTGACCTGCACGGTCGGCGTCGTCCCCGGCATCATCATCGGGCCCTGCAGCACGCCACCTCCGGGCGGAATGTTCGACGGGTTGTGGTCAATCCCGCCGCCCCGCCGGAACCCGGCCTGCATGATTTCGCCCGACTCTTCATCGGCGGCGACCGGTCCCGGCATGTCGGCCGGTCCTGACATCCCCGCCCCCATCATCCCGGGGGCGGGCATCGCGCCCATCCCCGGGTTGACCGCCGGCGGGCCGAGAACCCCCGGTCCGGGACCCCCGACACCGGGACCCGGTTCCATCAGCCGTTGTTCCGGCGGCAGGTTGTGTCGCACCGGAACGCATCCGGTGGCGAGGATCGCCGAAGCCCCCAGCAGCGACATATGAGCGACGATTCGTTTCATCTTTCCCCCCGTTCCTTGGGTCGCAGTGTGGACTGCTCGGCTTGATCCTGCAGTCGGATCGACAATGGGTAGTGACATTCGATGCGATTCGGTGTGACCGGGGTCGACCCCCGATCCTGGCTGGACTTCGGCGGCCTCTGATCTCTACGATCCGCGGCGACACCCAGACCGGCTGCGTTGTTCGTCATCGGCATGCCCCCCATGGCTTCTTTGATAAATCCGGCACAACCGGACCACGAAGATCCACCGTTACATCTCGATCCCGCGGCTCGAACCCGTCCGTTCTTCCCCGCCCCGTCGTTCCTACCCCGTCGTTCCCGCCCCGTCGTCCGCGACCCGACATGCGAGCCCCGGCAACCTTCGCCCGAAACGATCGCCGCGACCGGCCGCCCAAGGTCGGCGC
This sequence comes from Pirellulaceae bacterium, assembly GCA_041685355.1. Classification (GTDB taxonomy): domain Bacteria; phylum Planctomycetota; class Planctomycetia; order Pirellulales; family Pirellulaceae; genus JAWLFY01. The sequence goes on from JAWLFY010000006.1 coordinate 60,934, forward strand.
CGGGCTGCCGCGATCGATGACGCGTTTCCTGTCCGGTGCGCTGCTCCTGTCGGGGGCGGTATTCGCCGCGGGGGCGGTATTTGCCGCGGGGGAGGGCGCCCAGAACTCCCCGACGTCCCGCCCGCGGCCGGCGAATCGCGACGGCGCGGCGATGCTCGACCGCGTCCTCCGGCATCTCGTCTTCGGACCCGCCTTTGACGCAAAAGTTCGGCAGCGGGTTTGGGCGTCGGGGCGCGAAGTGATCGGCGTCGGGAGCTACGAACACGCCGGCGAAGGGAGCGGCCGATTCAACCTGCAATTGACGATGCACGACGGGGACGGAAAACACACGCTGCAACAAATCAGCGACGGGAAACTCGCGTGGACCCGGCAAGACGTCGCGGGCCGTGTCACGCTCAAACGGGTCAACCTGGGGGCGCTCGACGATTCGATACGGGGCAACGGTTCGACACGATTTGCTGCTCCGGATCACGACCGTGGGGGAACCGACTTCCACGAGTGGAGCGAACTCGTCGCCGGTCGCGACGCCGCCGGTGATCCCGGCGCCTCGAGTGATCCCGACGATCGCTACCGAGCTGACATGCGCGGCGAGCGTCCGATCGACCAACGGCTGCTCGTCGGCGGGTTCACCGAGCTGATCCGACAAGCCGTCCGCGATTACCAATTGCGTCTCAGCGGCGGCCGCCTCGAGGGGGAACCGGTATGGATCGTCGCGGGGCCGCTACGCGATCGCGCCCGCGCCCGGATCCTCGAGGAATCGGAACGGGAGGACTGGCCCGATTTGCTCCCGGATCACGTCCGCATCGCGATCACCGCGGACCCCGAACACGAGTCGGGGCTCGGCGCGGGCGTCCCGGTGCGGTTCGAATTCTGGCGCGGCCCCCCCACCGGCGCACCGCGGACGTCGTCAGCTTCGTCGGGATCGTCCGAATCATCCGAAGACCACGCCCCCGCCGGCGTTCAAGCCGATTCGGAGGCCCTCCGTTCCCTCCGTGATCGCGGGGCGTCCGCACCGACATCGGCCGGTCAGATGATCAGCCTGATCGAGTTGTACACGATCCGACCGATCGACCCACCTCCCGTCGCCCGGTTCAAATTCGTCAGCGAAGAGTCCGGCGTCCAATTCGTCGACGATACCGATCGCTACCGAGAACTCGCCCGCCGCGAGATGGCGATCGAACGAGACGCACCCGGATCGGAATGACCCGGTGCCAAGCCGCTCACCGATACCAACGACTCAGCCTTTCCGGGGACGCCCCGGCGGCGTAGGCGATTTGGATCTTCCAATTGCGGAGCGTTTGCCGGACGACGCCGGTCCGCTCCCAACGCCGCGGGCTGGTCACCACCGGGCCCTCGAGTCGTCGCGGCGGCCCTGCCGGTCGGAGTCGCCGCGCCATCTCGACGTCTTCCATCAAGGGGATCTCCGGGAAGCCACCGACCCGCTTGAACAGCGATCGACGGACGAAGATCGCCTGGTCCCCGAACGGTAACCGCCACCAGCGGATTCGGGCGGCGTTTCCCCATTCGATCCAGCGGAAGACGCGCCGCGGCGAGTCGATCCGTTGGCGGAACCCGCCCCACTCGGCCCCTTGTGCCGTGACGATCTGTTCGAGACATCCCGGGGTCAGCCGGCTGTCGGCGTGCAAGAACAGGACGAACTCGCCGTGGGCGAACATCGCCCCGGCGTTCATCTGGATCCCACGCCCCGGGATCGAACGGACGACCGCCGTCGCGCCGCAGGCCCGGGCCCGCGATTCGGTCCCGTCGTCGCTCCCGCCGTCACACACGATCACCTCCCCCGCCCCGGCGTCCGCCGCCGAACCGATCGCGGCGGCCACGTTCTCCGCCTCGTTCAAGCTGGGGATCACGACCGAGACGTCGGCGGTTCGCAGGCCCTCTGGACGCCGCGTCATGCCGTTTGCACGTCCCGGAACCGGACGTACGCGAGCGGGCCGAGAACCAAGAGCGGGACCCACGCCGCGATCGCCGGGGTGAGCAGGTAACCGTTGCTACCCAACATCCCCGCGACCGTCTTGACGAAGAAAAACAGCAGCACCAGCCCGATCGCGGCCCCGATCAGGACAAACAACCCCTTCCCTTTGCGGTTCACCGCGAGCGGCAACGCCAACATCACCAAGATCAGGTCCAACAGCGGACGCAGGATTCGCTCGTGCAAAAACACCCGCAGCGACGTGCTGCTGTGAACCGCCGGGTTCCTCACCCGGCCCGCGAGTTCCCGCACCGAAGCCATCTTCGTCGCCGTCGCTTTGGTCTGCAGCAGGTCGGGGTCGATCGTCGTCACGACGAAACACTCGCCCGATCGAAGCCACGGGTGGTCACGCCGTGTCAACAACACGGGCCGGTCCCCGATCGCGACCGAGGATAACGAATCGACGTCGGCCGGCCGGTCGACGCCCCGCAAACGGTATCCGGAGGGTCGCCCGTCGGCCCCCGGTTCCCACACCGCCGACTCCGCACGAAGGGCATCGCCGAACGTCGGGTAGTCATCGTACAGGGTCAGGTTCGGACGGGTCAGTTCGGACGATTGCGTTCTCAACGAACTGGCCGACAACAGCACACCCGTCGTTCGGTCATAACGGGGCTGGACCGCCTGCTCGCGGTCTTCCGTCAGGTCCTTCGCCTTCATCGCCAACGAGTCTTGAAACCGAGGGATGACCCATTCTCGGTTCACCAGCTGAACGATCACCAACACGAACGAAGCCGCGAGGATCGGGCGGAGCAATCGCCCGTGCGAGACTCCCGCCGATAGGATCGCCGTCAGTTCGCCGCTGCGTCGCAGCCAGCCGACGGTGAACAGCATCGCCATCACCGCCACGATCGCCGCGGTCCAGTCGAACAACAGCAGCAAGAACGGTCCGAAGAACAACAGCAGGAACCGCCAGAAATCGTCCCCCGTTTTCGCCTGACGGACCAACTCGTCCATGCTCGTGAACGCGTGAAACACGGCGAACACGCCCCCCAGCGAACAAAAAATGATCAACACCGTCCGCAAGAACAGGGTCAATACGTAGCGGTCGAGACGGGTCACGGGACGACGGGGGCGCTCATGGGACAGGGTCGGGGGCGAAATCCTCAAACGTACTATCCCGTTTTCGTCGAATCTCCCACAAGCCCATTCCGGTGGGAGAACCGGGAGAACCAAGCCGGGTGCCGACGTGAATTGATGGCGATACCCTGCCCCGATTGCCGATCCTTCTCCCCGTTATCCCTTGCCCAATCCCGAGTCTCGCGATGCGAAGTCACCCCCCCGCTCCGACCCCCGCCCGGCGTCGCCATGCACCACGACTGATCGGGGGCGTCCTTGCCGCTTTCGGATTGGGCGGCGGCGGAAACGATCGCGTCGTCGGCGTGGTATCGGCTCAGGTCGTCACCGAAGTGCCGGCCGACCCGAACGTCGCACACGCCTATCACGCCACGCCGATCCCGGCCCCTTCGCATCCAAACCCCGCTCCCTCCCACCGCGTGATCGAGGCCCCAAGAAGTCCCGGACACCATTCCCCAAGGACACGGCAACACGGGACCCGGCACGACGGACCCCGGCA
>JAWLFY010000006.1:64596-68681 GCA_041685355.1 Pirellulaceae bacterium
CGGCAACACGGGACCCGGCACGACGGACCCCGGCACCACGGACCCCGGCACCACGCCGGATCGGCAACGCGAGTCGACACCGCCGGCGTTCCGGGGGCGTCGACGCCGTTCAACGAGTGGGCCGGCGGGATCGGGTCACGATTGATTCCGAGGCCCCCCCTTAGCTCGCTCTTGCAACGGATCCCTGCCGCGTCGGGGACGATTCCCGAGGCGCGGCGAACCCCGGTGTGGAAGCAGCCCTATTCGTACGGTTACTTTGGAGCGAGCGGGAAACGACACTGGACGAAGCACCATAGCTATCGAGACAACGATACCCGCTGGACACTCCGCTAACGCCCCTCCCCGATCGAAACCGATTCATGAACGCTGCACCGAACGGCCCCCCCGACCACCCGATCCCCGACCCGAGCGTGATCCCCGAAGAAGGTTGGCACTGCGGGCACTACTTTTACCGCTTTGACCGCCATTCGATCGAAGACGCGTTCGACGACCGCCATCGGGAACAGCTCCGTCGCGCCCTCCACCCCGACGAGCAAGACCGTCCCGAACGGCTCGCGTCATATTGGATCAGCGGTCACGAAGTCGACTTCGCCGTGATGGTCATGGACCCCGATCCTGCCCGAGTCGATGCGGTCCACCAGCGGATCGTGGCGCCGGGACTGGGACGCTTCGTCGAACCGGCATGGTCGTTCATTTCGATGAGCGAGGTCAGCGAATACGTGCCGACCATCGAACGGTTCCGCGAGCGTTTGATCCGCGAGGGCGGCGACCCGGACTCCCCCGAACTGGCGGCCCAAGTCGCGGCGTACGAGCGGCGGCTACCGATGATGAACGAGCAACGGTTGCGGCCGCAGTTCCCCGATTGGCCCTCGGCTTGCTTCTATCCGATGAACAAAAGTCGTGTCCCCGGGGCGAACTGGTTCGCCGAGCCGTTCAGCCGCCGCAACGCGATGATGGCCGAACATGCGCGGAGTGGGATCGCGTTCGCCGGTCGGGTCAGCCAACTTATTTCGGTCGGCGTCGGGCTCGACGATTGGGAATGGATGGTCACGCTGTGGGGAAAAAACCCGCAGTACTTGAAGGAGATCGTCTACGCGATGCGGTTTGACGAAGCGAGCGCGAAGTACGCCGAGTTCGGCCCGTTCTACGTCGGTTACCGGGCGACCGCCGACGAAATCCTGAGTCACTGTCTGCTCACTTAGCCGGGCCCCTTTTTCCCGTTTCCCGGCGCTCAATCGACGAGGCGGCGGTACGCCTCGGCATACTTCGCCGCGGTCTGCTCGACGATCGCGTCGGGCAACCGGGGCGGCGGACTTTCCCGGTCCCAATCGCTCGCGGTCAACCACTCGCGGACGAATTGCTTGTCAAACGACGGCTGCGGGTGGCCCGGTTCGTACACCCCCGCGTCCCAAAATCGAGAGCTATCGGGCGTCAAGACTTCGTCGATCAGGATCAGCTCGCCGTCACGCCATCCGAACTCGAATTTCGTATCGGCGATCAAGATCCCCCGCGACGATGCCCAATCGGTCGCCGCGCGATAGACCTCCAAACTCCGACTGCGGAGACTCGTCGCGGTCGATTCGCCGAGATCTTTCACGAGCCGTTCGAAGGGGACGTTCTCGTCGTGCCCCTCCACCGCTTTCGTCGCCGGCGTAAAGATCGGCTCGGGCAACCGGTCACACGGCCGGAGCCCGGCGGGAAGCGGCACCCCGCACACCTCGCCGGTCGCCTGGTACTCACGGAGCCCGCTCCCCTCCAGATAACCGCGCACGACACACTCGAACGGGACGACGTCCGCCTTGTGAACTCGCATCCCGCGTCCTTCCAGCGGGCCGGTGTCGAACCGCTCCGACCAATCGGCGGGGACTTCGAGGTCGATCAGATGATGCGGCACGTCGAGCCGCTCGAACCAAAACCGGCTCATCGCCGTGAGCAGCTTTCCCTTGTCCGGGATCCCGCACGGCAGCACGTGGTCGAACGCGCTGATCCGATCGGTGCTGACGATCCACAACGAGTCGCCGAGGTCATACACGTCGCGGACCTTGCCCGCGCGGCGTGGGAACGGCAGTGACGTTTCCAGGAGCGCCCCGTTGGAATCGAATCGGTAAGGGGCACCCGATCGGGAGGACTCGTCGTATCCGTCGGACGCTTCGGATTCGGATCGCTCGTTGGGGGTGTGCTCGGTCATGCGGGTAATGTGCCAGAGCGTCAGCGGGGCGGCAACCGATCGGCTTCGACGACGCGCCCACCCTCGTCTCGCGATCGGGGCAAACAGCGGGTACGATGTCCGTCCGCCCTCGTCTTCGTCACGCTTCGGATGGTCCGGTTGCCCACTATGGGGATGTTTCACTTCGATGTCCCCGACTCGGTCCGTGAGTTCTTCCACCGGTCTCTTTGGAAAGACGCTTATGTGTGCGGGATCGAGGGGGTTCCCTGGCAATCGCAGACGACATTCGAAAACGGACGGCTCTCGGTCCGTCGTGCGATCGACGCCTCGGGCAAGCTTTACCTGGCGTGTCCCGTCGAGGGGCTCGGGTTCCGCACGCTGAGTACCTGTAGTTTGCGGGTTACCGAAACGCCGTACCAGCTGGCCCTCGAGCTGGCCCGCGGCAGTTGTCACCGGGCGCGGGTGCAAGCCGACGTATGGCGGCGGGCGGGGCTGACGGTTCGGCCCCAATTCGACACGCTGCTCGACGAGGGGACCGAGCAGTTTCTCGACGCGGCGAAAGGCGGGGGCGGCGGCGACGACGAGGCGGTCGCCGCGGTGCGGGCGATCGGGACCCTCGAACGGGCGATCGGGGAGCTCGGCGAATGCTTCGCGATGCAGTCCCTCGCGTTCCGCCGACAACGCGAACACCAGATCGGGACGCTGCTCGCCGGCGGAGTCGTCCCGCCGGCCCCGGCCGATTCGGTCGCCGCCGACACGTTTCGCGAAACGTTCAACGCCGCAGCGGTGCGGACCAACTGGTCCCAGATCGAGACCGATTCGGGGCGGTTCGACTACGACGCGGCCCGCCGCTCGGTCCGCTGGTGCGCCGACCACGGACTCCGTGTGATCGCCGGCCCGCTCCTCGATTTCCGATCCCGGATGATCCCCAACTGGCTCTATCTGATGGAGGACGATTTCGAATCGTTCTTGGGGGCGGTCACGCAATTCGCCGAACGGACGGTGCTCGAATTCCGCGGGTCCGTCCAACTCTGGAACGCCGCGGCGGGACTCAATACCCCCGGGCCGCTGTCGCTCGACGACGAACAACTGATGCGGTTGGCGGTTTGTGTGCTACAGGCGATCCGACGCTGTGACCCGAACACGCCCGCGGTGCTGATGTTTGATCAGCCGTTCGGCGAGTACTTGGCGAAGCATCGCGACGGTATCTCACCGATTCACTTCGCCGACGCGTTGGCCCGCAGCGGGATCGGGATGGCGGGCGTCGGCTTGGACGTCCGTTTCCACTACGCCGACAACGCGACGCTCCCCCGCTCCGCCGTCGACTTCGGCGAAATGGTCGACCGCTGGGCGACGCTCGGGCTCCCGATGCTGGTCCAACTCGGGGCGGCGGGCGGCCGCGGGCCCGACCCGCACGCGATCCTCCCCTCGGAGACACTTCCTCCGCCGGAGACCGAATGCGACGCGGCCGCCGAACAGTGCCGCGTCGCCGGCCCGATCCTCAAGACGCTGCTCGCCAAACACTCCGTCCACGGCGTCGTGTGGGACGGTTGGTCCGACGCCGAGCCGCACCTGATGAGCCACTCCGGGTTGATTGACGCCAACGGCAAACGCCGCCCGCTGCTCAAACTGATGACCCGCCTCCGACGCGACTTCCTCGCCTGAACGTGCGCTCGCGACGCTCAGCAAGTAACGGACGCTTCCTGTCTGTCGCGGAACGGCGCAAACCGTCCGGTCCCACGGCTCGGCGCTCGTTCACACCATCGCGGAACGGCGCAAGCCGTCTGGACTCACTGGTCGGCCCGGCAGCGGGGGCGATGGACAGTCATTTCCCGACCGGTGCTTAGGGCGAAGGTTCGACCTCGAGCAGTTGCTTCACGGTGTCGGTCAGGACGTCTTCGTCGGTCAGGACGTCTTC
>JAWLFY010000006.1:68781-72805 GCA_041685355.1 Pirellulaceae bacterium
GTCGGTCAGGACGTCTTCGTCGGTCAGGACGTCTTCCACTCGCGTCGCGACCCGCGAAACGTCGGCGGTTTCGTCACCGCCTTGGGTGGAAGCGAGGAAGGCTCTCAACCCGCCGAGGCGAGTGCCGTCCGTTTTTCGGCGATCAGTTGGAGTAGGGCTCGCTGTGGCTTGGCGAATTTTTCGAGGCCTTCCCGCATGAGCGTTTCGTGCATCGCGGCGACGTCGACGCGCTGGTCGAGTTCTTGTTGGACGGCGTCTGGGGGCATCACGTCGACTTGGCGGGTGAACGTCCGGCCGCTTTCGTCGACCGCTCGGTTCGTTTCGGGCGGGTTCGTTTGGATGTCGCTTCCGGCGAGCGCTTCGACGTATTTCCAAGGCGGATCTTCGGGCTTCTTCGTCCCGGTGCTCGCGAAGATCAGTTCCTGTTCGAGCGGCAGATCGTGGTCCGCCCAAAAATCGCGGTTCGCGGTCCACAGCCGTTTGGCGTTCAGGATGCCGAGCATCCCTTGGGCTTGGTCCGACAGATCGGGGAGGTGTTGTTCGGTGTACACGTCGATCCGCGAGATGAAGATGCTGTAGACGCTTTTGAACGTCGACAGGTCCCCGCGGCGTTGGGCACCCCGCCAGATCGCCTCGCGGGCCTGCAGGTACTGGTCGGCGGTAAAGATCAGGGTGACGTTGAGCGTGATCCCTTCGGCGGCCATCGTTTCCAGGGCGGCCAGTCCGGCGGGGGTGGCGGGGACCTTGATCATCCGGTTGGTGTGACCTTGCGACCACCGCTTCCCGAGCTCGATGTAGCGGTTGCTGATCACTTCGGGGGAGAGACCCGCGTCGGGGTCTTCGAGCAACGGGTCGAGCTCGAAGCTGACCCAACCGGCGTTCCCGCCCGTTCGCTGGTGGACCGGCAGAAGTTTGTCTTGGGCGTCTTGGACGAGACCGTCGGTCAGATCCCACGCGATCGCTTCGTCGTCTTTGCCGTCGGCGAGCAAGCGTTCGATCGTCGCGTCGAGACCGCCCCGTTTGACGATGTCGGCGATGATCGCCGGGTTGCTCGTCGCCCCGACCGCGCCGAATTCGAGGTTGCGGTCGACTTCGGCCGGATCGACCGAGTCGAGATAGAGCTTGGTGCCGGATTCGATCAGCGAACGGAGCGAGGCGGACATGATGTTCTCAGCAGGGAATGCGAGGCATTTTTGAAGGACCGGCCATCAGTATCGGGGGAAAGGGCGTCGGATTCGACCCCCCCAAGAGAGACGCGCCGTTTGGCGGGACACCGTCGACATCCCATTTTTCCGATCTTTACTGGTTTGGCTGACCGTCACTCCGAGTCCGAAAGTGTCGGTTCGTCTGGGGGGATCGGTCGATCATTGAAGTAGACCGGTTTCGCCAGCGGGGTTAACTTAGGGCCACGTCGGTGAGGGATCCGTCTTTCCCGTTCACCGTCATTTCCGCGTCCATTTCGCTCGCCAGGATCGGCGTCGCCACTCGCATGACATCACCCTTTCTAGAGCGCCGCGGTCCTTGGGGAATTTCCTTCGCGTTACTGATCCTGCTGGCCTTCTTCTTTTTGCTGCCGAGCGGCTTTCAGGCGGCCCGGTTGAGCCTGCATGAGAAGGAAAACGACGTCAAGGATTGGCTCCCGTCGGACTTCCCCGAGACGTTGGAGTTGAAATGGTTCGGGGAGCATTTCGCGGGCGAAAGTTTTGTCTTGGCGACGTGGCCGGGATGTACGGGGGAGGACCAGCGGCTGCAGCTGTTGGAGCAGAAGCTACGTCACGAGTCGAGCCGTTACGAGCCGAGCCGCGGGTCGGATCCGGAGGCGGAGGCGGTTTACCGGGAGGCGCGGGAGCTGGGGGCGGAACTGCAGCTTCTCGACCCGGGGCAAGGTCACGACGACTGGGGGGGGCGACACGAGAAGTGGCTCGTTTCGCCCGATGACCGTTGGTACTTCATCACGCCCAACGGCCGCTTATTTCGCTGGGACGAGCCGCTCAACGGACCGGCGGCGGCGTGGCGGGCGATCCGCCGGGCGACGGGGGGCTACGAGTTGAAGGGGCAATTCGTCGCGGCGTTCCGGGTGCCCGGGGACGACGACGAGACGAACCCCTTCTACAACGATCCGTCGCTGTTGTGTGCGCCTTTATTCCGAATGGTGCAAACCGGCGACTCGGTCCGGGAAGAGCTGGCACGCGAAGGCGGCCCGCTGTGGCCGATCGATTTGACCGACGAGTCCCACCGTGCCGAGGTGGCGCGTCGGCGGGCGATGGAACGGTTGACGGGGACACTTTACGCGCCGGCGGTGCCGAACGGGTTCGATTGGTCGGCCGAGGCGTTTCGTGACCAAATCGCGGCGTCGAAAGCGGACGAATTGCCGGAGCGGTTTGACGAGTTCGTCAATTTCACCGTCGAACAGTGGATCGAGGACCGTTTCGACGGGGACCGACAAGCGTTCCTCGACGCGTCGACCGAAGCGCAAACCGAGCTTTGGTATCACATTTTCGACGAGGTCGGAGTCGAACCGCCGCCGCGTCAGACCGCGGTGATGGTGACATTGACGCGGTTAGCCCAGGACAACTTGTCGTACGCGATCGGTCGCGGGGTTCTGGGGGCGCCGCGGGGCCGGTTGTTGGTGTTGGCCGAGGAGTCAGGCTTGCGTCCCGCGCCGCCGCCGTCGGTGGCGCCGCCGCCGTTCAACCGGGTCGATCCCGATTCGCTCGCCACGTCGGATTCGGACCGGACGACGTCGCCGCCGTTGCGAATGGGGGGGCCTCCGGTCGACAACGTCGCGATCGACGAAGAGGGAACGGTGACGCTGGTCCGATTGGTCGGTTACAGCGTCGCGATCGGGATCGTGCTGTCGTTCTTTTGTTTCCGTAGCGTCAAGTTGACGATCATGGTGTTCGTCGTCGGCGGTTCGGCGGCGATGTTGAGCATGGCGATCGTCGGTTGGACACACGGCCGAGTCGACGCGATCTTGATGAGCATGCCGTCGTTGGTTTACGTGCTCGGGCTGTCGGGCGCGATTCACGTCGTGAATTACTATCGCGACGAGGTCCGGTTGCGGGGCGAATCGGGGGCGGCCGGCCGGGCGCTGCGTCACGCGGTGGTCCCGTGCACGCTCGCCTCGGTCACGACGGCGATCGGTTTAGTTTCGCTGTTTACGAGCAATCTGGCGCCGATTAGCAACTTCGGGCTTTACGCGGCGGCGGGGGTGATCGCGACGTTGGCGATCCTGTTTTCCTATTTGCCGGCGGCACTTCAGGTTTTCCCGCCGCACTTGGCGGGAACCGGGAGCGCTGGAACCGGGAGCGCTGGAACGGGGAGCGCTGGAACGGGGAGCGCTGGAACGGGGAGCGCTGGAACGGGGAGCGACGGGACGGGGAGCGACGGGACGGCAGATTCCGGCGGGCGGGTCGACCGGACCGCGAAGGACGAGTCGGATTCGGCCGCACGGGTGTCGCCCCAACGGGAACCCACGGGGGACGCCCAACCGCCGGTCCGCGCGAGTGTGCTGGCCAACTACTGGGCGGCGGTCGGGGGTTGGATCACGCGGCATCACGGGTTGGTCACGGTGACCTGCATTGCCGCGTTGATCGGGATCGCGCTCGGGATCCCCAAGATCCAAACGACGGTTCAGCTGTTGAAACTGTTCGACTCGGGGTCACGGATCATTCGTGATTACACGTGGCTGGAAGACCACTTCGGCAAGTTGGTCCCGATGGAGTTGGTGATTCGGGTACCGCCGGAGATGCAGGCTGACGAGTCGGCCGGCGAGGACGCGATCGCCGAGGGGGAGAAGTTGGCGGACGTCGACGCACGGGACGAAGGTTCATCCGACGAAGGTTCATCGGGGGAGCGATTGACGGCCGCGTTGTCGATGTTGGAACGGGCCGAGTTGGCGTCGCGGGTCCGCACGACGGTCCAGCGCACGCTGGGGGAGCAAGGCAAAGGGATCGTCGGGCGGGCAATGAGCACCGACACGTTCTTGCCACCGTTGCCCGAACCGACCAACCGCCGCACGACT
>JAWLFY010000218.1:0-6384 GCA_041685355.1 Pirellulaceae bacterium
CCTCACTTCGGACATCGCAGCAATGCCTCCAAAACCTACGTTCTGGGAAGTTGCCACTAAAATCGCGGAACAACCCACCCGGGAAAGGCGAATCAGGACTCTTGGTGCAAACGGCGCCGGATCCGCTCGCGGGCCGCACCGGAAAGTCGGATCCGCGGATCAGCGACAACCCCCTCGGGTTCGCTGCGGGGCGAACGGATATTTCGTCGGAGAGCAAGGAGTGTCTTACGGTAACCGCGACACAGCCCGCACATGGCGAGGTGAAGCCTCACGCTGAGCCGCGTCGACCAAGGGAGTGGCTGGTCGAGCGACCGGGAGACGAGTTTGGAGATCTCTTTGCAGGAGAGCATCGGGGACCGATCGATTCAGCGTTGTTGCTGGTGCCAGCGGACATTCATGCACCGGGAGAGGCGGGTGCGGGCACGGTGCAGCAGCACCCACACGTTAGACGAAGAGACTTTGAGCGCCTTACAGATTTCTTCCGTGCTCTGTTCCTCGAGTTCGCGGAGCACGAACGCGTCGGCTTGTCGGGTCGGCAGGCCGCGTAAGCACGCTTCCAGGATCCTCCAGAATTCGACTCGTTCGAGCGAGTCGAGCGGACGGGACTCGGCCGAACGCCACTCCGGACGCCAATTCCCCCGCTGGTCAAACATTTCGTCGAGCGGGTCGCCCGCTTCCGAATCGTCGAGCGAGGTCGTTCGGTTCCGCTGGCGGACGAAATCGATCACCTTTCGCCGCAGGATTCCCATCAGCCACCCCCGCTCGGATCCCGTGCCGGAATATTGCTCGGCATGTTTCCAGGCGGCGACAAACGTTTCCTGGACGACTTCCTCGGCGGCCTCGGGGCCGCGGAGCCGTGACAGGGCGTAACGGTACAGGTCGTCGCCGTACCGTTCGATCCAGCGTTCGGGATCGAGCGATTCGGAACCGACCTCGGCCGAGGGGCTTGCAGGTTCGGGGCTTTCCATGGGCGCTCGTTACCAGAAGAGTGAGGACACACCAAGAAATGGCGTCCGGCACGAATCGTCCGCCGAATCCGTCGTTCACCGGTCGACCCTCGAGGGATCGTGAGCGGGCCTGCCCGGTCGGTGACCCTCGCGGCCTGCCCGGTCGGTGACCCTCGCGGAACAAAATGACATCCGCGGCCGGTTTTATTCCGCCACGATGCCAAAAAACGCTCTGGGAGGTTGCGTTTTCGAAACGTGCCGTCGCACCGTGGCGACGATTCACGGCCGCATTCGCTCGAGTTCGTTCGCGGACTTCCGGTCGTAACCCCAGCGATAACCAGCTCTTAGCGAGGGCACCGCGACCGAGGTGCGGGACATGGCACGGGGGATGCCAGCTCTCCGTCTCGTCGATCTCACGATCGGCGACGTTCCGACGTGACCGCGTCACGCCGCGACGACCGCCCGCCTCCCTCGTTCCCCCTTCGGTCCCGATGCACTCCGTCTCCCTTGCCGACCTCGCCGCCACGATTTCGCAGCACTCCCCGGTGATCGTCGCGTCCCGACCACGGGGCCGTCCGGTAAGCCTCACCGGATATTGGTCCAGCTCTCGGACACGGCTCGACCTTTGGCAGCGTTCGCTCGGCCGCTACACGCGGGCCCAGCGGGATGCCGATTGGCCGGCGCTGCGGCGGTGGTGGGCGGAGCACACGGTGGTGATGGAAGAAGTGCTCGTGAGCGAGATTCTGACGCGGGTCGTTGCGTCGATCGCGACCGAGATCGATCAAGACTGCGGTGATGACGAAACCTCGCCGGTAACCCATGCGATCTTCCTTGCCCATCTGGAGGCCCGGACTCGGGTCCAGAAGGTGATGATCGACGGACGCGGATGCCGCGTTCCGGACGCCGTGCGGCTGAACCGATTACGACAAGGGGTCGAGCGTTGGACCGACGTGTTGATCGGACGGATGGGTGTCGGCCACGAGACGATCCTTCGCTACGCGGTCGAGCCCGAACGGGCTGAGGCGTACGCGGCGGAGGCGAGGAGTCACGGGGTGGGAACCGGCCGCGACACGGCGATCTGGCTGATGAATGCCGCGATGCACGACATGTTGGCACGGCGTACGTGCCCCCACGCCGCTTTGCCGCGGGCCAACCGCCGGGTCGCCGACAGCGTGATGCGGCTGTTCCGGACCGCATCGTTCGACAGCCTCGGTGCGGCGAAGTCGATCGAAATGACCCGCATCGAATCGGACCATGCGGGCTCCGATCGGGTCCTCTCGCAGCCGATCGTTGCTCCCGACTCGACGTCGACTGCCTTCGATCACGGACACGCCACCGGCAATTCGAACGGGGCCGGGCACGGTACCGTCGGGAAGAGTCCCGACGATTCGGACGGGTTGAACCAAACAGCGATCGACGACGTGAAACGCGAGCGTTGGTACTGGTGAGCGGGATATTGGCGTTCCGGCATCAGGTGTGACGTGACGCGGTTCGCCTCAGCCGACCAGTTCGGCGATCCGCGTGGTCGCGATGCGTAGCGACTTTGCCGCCATCGCGAAATTGGTGTGCCCGCTCACCTCGGGTTGGATCTCCGCGTAGAACTCGGTCGCCTTCCTGAGCTTCGAGAGTTTCTTCTTCGTCTGCTTCAGGTATCGCGCCGGGTCGCAAGACTCGTCGACGGGACCGAGTGCGAGGATGAAATCGTAAAGGTCTCGGACGATGTCGCGAAGGTCGTCGTCGTCATCCGCCTCGTCGCAGTGCTTGAGGAACGTGCGGACCATCCAGATATGGGCGACTTGTTCGTCGATCGCGCGGACACGGTCCCACGGGGGAGGCGAATCCGTGACGTCCGACGATGCCGCGTCATGGTCGGTTGGCGGTCGCATCTTCATCGATCTCGTGATCCGGGAACGAACGGGAAAACGCTGACGTCCGGTCCGAGCTGGTCCCCAAGGGTCGATCGGCCGGATTCAGTCGGCCGGATTCAGTCGGCTGAGTTTGACGGGGGATCCGTCGCGGCCGCCGCACCGGTCGGCGCGTCGATCGTCGTGTCCGCCGCCGACACCGCCGCCGGTTTGGCGGGAGGATGGCCGTGTGGGGTGTATCGCGCGGTGAGCACGATCCCGACCGCGACGAGCGCCATCCCGATCCACATCAACGGATTTGTCCGTTCCCCTTCGTGGAGCGAAAGGAAGGCGATGATCGCGTTGACGGTCACCGCACCGCCGAACACGATCGGCATCACATAGGAAGGACGTCCGCCCGCCCACGTCATCGAGGTGGTCAAGAACAACGCGCCGAACGCTCCCAACAGCCCGGCGAGGAATCCCCACTTCATCGCCGGCACATATTTCCCGGTGTAGTCGAAACTGTCGTTGAAGGCGAACCGCATCATCAACGGCCCGGCGATCAGCGCCACCACGACGTACGCCAATCCGATGAAGACGTAGGGCTTGAACGGTCCCCATTCTCCCGGCTTGGGGGCTCGGGCGTTGGAGAGAGCCGACCCGTACGTGCCCCAACAAAGTGCCACGCCACAGGCAAACAGGATCGCGAGCAGTTTCATGAGCAGAATTCCTAAACGTTGAACAGGAAGTGGCAGATGTCGCCGTCTTGCATCACGTAGTTTTTCCCTTCCACGCGAAGTTTACCGGCTTGTCGAATCTCTTTCTCGGTGCGGTAGGTTTCCAGGTCGTCGAGCGTGTAGATCTCGGCACGAATGAACCCGCGTTCGAAATCGCTGTGAATCACGCCGGCCGCCTGCGGCGCCGTGGCCCCGATCGGGACGGGCCACGCCCGGACCTCTTTGTCGCCGGCGGTGAAGTAACTTTGTAGCCCCAGCGTTCGGTAGGCGGCGCGGGCGATGTGGTTGAGCGCGGGCTCTTCCAGCCCGGCTTCGGCGAGCATTTCCCCGCGGTCCGCCTCGTCGAGCTCGGCGATCTCGGCCTCCAGCTTGGCACACACGCAAACGACGTTCGCCCCCACCTTCTCGGCGTGCTCGCGGACCCGGTCGACGAGCGGGTCGCTTCCCTCCAGGTCCGACTCGTCGACGTTCGCGAGGTACAGAATCGGCTTGGCGGTCATCAGCCCGTAGCTGCGGATCGCCAACTCTTCCGGTTCGGGAAGGGTGAGGGTGCGGAGGGGCTGCTCACTTTCCAAGTGTGCCTGGCAACGTTCGATCGCCGCCAACCTCAGCTTCGCTTCCTTGTCGCCGCTGCGGGCGGCACGTTGGGCCTTGCCGACGGCGTTCTCGAGCGTTTGCAGGTCGGACAAAACCAGTTCGGTTTCGATCGTGTCGATGTCGGCGAGCGGGTCGACCGCCCCCGCGACGTGGGTCACGTTGGAGTCGGCGAAACAGCGGACGACTTGGATGATCGCGTCGACTTCCCGGATGTGGCTGAGGAACTTGTTCCCCAGCCCTTCCCCCTCGCTGGCACCTTTCACGATCCCCGCGATGTCAACCAGCTTGAGCGTTGCCGGGATCACCTTCTGCGGGACGATGTACTTCGTGATCCGATGGAGCCGATCGTCGGGGACGCTGACGACGCCTTCGTTCGGCTCGATCGTGCAGAACGGGTAGTTCTCGCTCTGCGCCGCGCGAGACAGGGTGAGGGCGTTGAACAACGTGCTTTTCCCGACGTTGGGCAAGCCTACGATTCCGGCTTCCATCGATGCTCTGGGGTGCGGGCGGGACGAAAGGGGTGAAGGGTCGATCGTGGTGAAGGTCGGTCGGGGCGGTCAGCGGTCCGATCCGAGGCAAAATCGGTCCGAACGAAAATCGTAGCAACCGGCGGGGAGGGGACGATAGGAGTCGTGTTCCGACCGGGAATCAGACCAGGGGCGATCGGAACGGAAGACCGGCGATTTTTTGATTCCGACTCAACTGAGAACCGGATCGTGTCGATCTTTTCCCTTTGCAAGACGCGCCCGATTCGTTTCACGGACGAAGCTGGATGCCCCCGCCGCGCCGCCCCCTGACCGGGCCGGCGACCTCGGCGAGGCGGCGATCTCTCCCCACCAGCTCCCCGAACTGTTCCGTGCGAACCCTCACGATCGGCGTCCTCATCGTCACCACCGGCACCCTCGCGGCGCTGCCGTTCCGCAATCCGCCCACCGGCGATCCCGGCGAACAGCCAACGCGTTCGCCGGTCTCCGGCCCGTCCACGGACCTGGTCGCGGACAATTGGCCCGATCACCGATCCGAGAACGTTCTGGAACCGGACCCAGCCCTCGAACCGGACCCAGCCCTCGAGCCGGACCCGTGGAGGCCGTCCGCCGAGCATCCGTCCGCCCCGGCGACATCGCCGCGGCCGTCCGATCGGTTCACCGCCGACCGGACCGGAGCGGCGGCAAGTCGTCGCGGCGGGCGCGAGCGGGGTCCGGAACGCTTGGCAGCAAAGTTACCGGGGAACGACACGTTCTCCGATTCCGACCCGTCGGACCAGACCATCAAGGCCGAGGCGTCCTACGAAGACTGGATGATCCCGGTCGACGATTCGCAACTGATCCGAGAACGATTCAGCGCGACCGTCTCGGGCCTCGACCCCAACGACAGCGAGCCCGACGACGGCGAATCCATGAGGGAGCGACAGGCCGGCAACGGCCCCCCATCCTCCACCGACGCACTCCCCGCGTCGCTGCGTGAGGCACGACGCCCGCCATCGCGGCGACCATCGGAAGGCCCGGCCCCGCCGACCGCCGAGCGTCACTGGATCCGCCAACCCCGATGACCGCCGGGGGATGCGGCAGCGTCCCACAGATCGGCGTCAGCACCTCAATCCGCTCAGCGGAACCGGAACAGCCAGACGTTTCCTTTCTCTCCCGTTCCAACCAATCGCCAACTGGTCTCCGCGAACGCTTGAGCGTCGGCGTTACACCTTGAGTCGATTCCTCGCCCGGACCACCGAGCGTGGCACCCAAACGGCCGGCGTCTCCTGCCAGGCCTCTCAAGCGTGACGGGGGAATGACCCCGGTTTTCGAATGGGCCGGGGCAACCGCAGGGGCGGGGTTTCTTATCCGACGCTTTCTCGGTCCCGCGAGACTGGACACGCCTCCGCGGTGCTGGGAAATTGAGGGCGAATTGCCGGTTGTCGTCGCCATGTCACGTGCCACGCCACCCGACGGCCCAAGAGCGTCGCCGCGAACGGGTCGCGGCGACAGCGGGTTCCCATGCACTCCATTCCTCGAGGTGATCCGTGTATCGAGCGTCCCTTCGGTCAAAACGACCAGCCTTTGTCTCGGTGATCGCGGTCGCGGTTGCCCTCGCGATCGGCCACGTCCGCCCGGCTGCCGGTGAAGAGTTTTGGAGCCAGTTCCGGGGGCCTCACTTCAACGGGACGTCGTCGACGACGGGGTTGCCGGAATCGTTTAGCCAGACCGAGAACGTGAAGTGGAGCGCCGAGATGCCCGGCCCGAGCGCGGCGGTGCCGGTCGTCCA
>JAWLFY010000219.1:0-6367 GCA_041685355.1 Pirellulaceae bacterium
CCGTCGCATCCTCGACCGGTTGGTGCTGCGTCCCACCCGGCATCCGATCGAATTCGACGACAAACAACGGGTCCCACTCGACACCGGTGGCTGGATCCTCGATTGCTTCGTCGCCCCGTCAAAAATCGATGACGGCGAGATCGATCTGATTGCCCTCAAGTTCCCCGGTACCGCAGGCCGCGCCGAACGTGCGTCAACGTTCCCGCTCCCGCTCATCCCCGACCACCCCCCCGGCCGAACGCCCCGCGCCGAAATGTGGACTTGGAACCCGCCCGGGTACGGACAAAGCTCCGGGCGTGCAAGCTTGCCAACCATCGCCCAAGCCTCGATCGCGTTCGCCACCGAAATCCTCCGCCGCGGATCGCCAAATACCCGCGTGCTGCTATGCGGAAACAGCCTCGGATGCGCCCCCGCCCTGCACGTCGCCGCCAGCGGGATCGTGCCGCCCGCCCGCTGCGGGATGGTGCTCCGAAACCCGCCGCCGCTTAACCCCGTCGTCAAACGGGTCGCCCGCCGCTACCCGATGGGACGCCTCGCCGATCGCGTCGCCGAAAGCGTCTGCGAGTCGATGGATATCGAAAAGTCCGCCGCCCAAGTCGAACTCCCCGTCGTGTTCCTCCAATCCGAACTCGACCGCCTCGTCCCACCCGCGATCCAACGTCGCGTCCACGAAGCACACCGCGGACCCCAGCGGATCGTGAACCTCGCCGGACTCGATCACGACGGACTCCCCGACGAAACCCACGCCGAGTCGATCCGGGACGCGATCATTTGGCTCTGGGAAACGATCCGAGATGCCCCCGGAACGACGCCTGACACCCGGAACGACGCCTGACACGATGACCGACGCCTGACACCATGAACGAGCCCTCCCCGCATCCGATCGGGCCCGGAAACCGAATCCCTCCCCCGACGGTCCGCGCCGCGAACCCCGGCGACGCCGCCGCGATCGCCGACATCTACAACCGCCACATCGATCTCGGAGGCTCGACGTTCGACAGCATCCACTGGTCCGCCGAAGCGGTCGACACGCTGCTCCGCTGCCCCGCCCCCGACGGCTGGTACGTCGCCGAATCCGACTCCGGAATGCTCGGCTGGGCCTCGGCACGACGGTTCAGCGACCGCTACGGCCTCCGCCACGCCTGCGAAACCGCGATCTATCTCGCCGAACAAGCCGTCGGGACCGGGATCGCCGACCGATTGCAATCCCGAATCGAACGCCACTGCCGCGATCACCAGATCCACCACGCCGTCGCCAAAATCCTCGCCGATAACCAACGCAGCCTGCGGTTCCACCAGCGACACGGCTACGAGTGGGTCGGCGTGCAACGCCAAATCGGCCGACTCGACGACCGCTGGGTCGACCTCGTTATCCTGCAACGGATCTTCGACGACGCTTAGGCCGGAGCCCGGCACAACTCCTGCCTGGCATTGAGCGATCAACCCGGCATTTGCGATCGATCACCCCTCAGTGCACCCGCTGACCCGGCTGCGCCCCCTCGTCGACCCCGAGCAAAAACACGTCAGCCTTCCCCGGGCCGGCCGCGGTGACCATCCCCTCGCTCAAACCGAACCGCATCTTCCTCGGTTGCAGGTTCGCGACCATCACCACCAACCGCCCCACGAGCTGCTCCGGCTCGTACGCCGCCTTGATCCCCGCGAACACCTGCCGCGTCTCGCTCCCGCCAAGCCCCAGCGTCAGCTTCAGCAGCTTGTTCGCCTCCGGGACCTGCTCCGCCTTCAACACCCGGGCGACCCGCAAGTCGACCTTTGCGAAGTCGTCAATCGTGATCTCTTCGGCGAGCGGCTCGTCCTTCAACGGCTGGTCGCTATCTTCGAACGCCCCACCTTCGATCGACCCCGCCGACGACGAAGTCTCCTCGGTGACGTCATCCTTCGTTTCATCAATCATCGTTTGTAGATCCTCGACTCGGACTCGGTTCATCATCCGCCGGAACGCCTCGACACGACGGCCGACCAATGGCGTTCGGGCTTGCTCCCATGACTCGATCGGTTCGCCAAACCATTCCCCCGCGTCGCGGGCTAACTTCGGCAACACCGGCGCGAGGTACACGGCGAGCTGCCGAAACAGATTCAACGCGACGGTGCACACGTCACGGAGTTCGTCTTGTCGTTCGGGGTCGCGGTTCATCTCCCACGGCTTGGCGTGCTCGACGAACGGGTTCGCGGCGTCGGCAAGCTCCATCACCATCCGCATCGCGCGGGCGAAGTCACCCGCCTCGTACGCCTCGGCGATCGCCTCCCCGCGCCCCGCGGCCGCTTCGAACAGGCCGCCGTCGTCGGGATAGCTCGGGCTCAGCCCCGTCCGCTCGGCAAACTTCCCGACACGGCTCGCCAAGTTCACGACCTTGCCGACCAAATCCGAATTCACCTTCTCGGCGAACTCCTCCAACCCCAAATCGATGTCTTCGACACGGGGCGTCAACTTCGTCGCGTAAAAGTATCGCAGGTGACTCGGGTCGCTGTGCCGCAAATACGTCTCCGCGGTCACCAACGTCCCCACCGACTTGCTCATCTTCTCGCCGCCGACCGTCAAGAAACCGTGGATGTGTACCTTGGTCGGCAACGAAAACCCCGCCGTGTGCAGCATCCCCGGCCAGAACAACGTGTGGAAATACGTGATGTCCTTCCCGATGAAATGGTGCACCTCGCACGCCTCACTCCGCCACCAATCGTCGAGCCGCTCCCCGTGCGCCTCACACCACTGACGCGTGCTCGCGATGTATCCGATCGGGGCGTCGAACCACACGTACCAATAATTCCCCGGGGCGTCCGGGATCTCGAACCCGAAATAAGGTGCCGGACGGCTGACGTCCCAATCGCGCAGGTCGTCCGCCAAAAAATGACCCTTCAAGTAATTCGCCGTCTCCGGCTGGAGCGCCCCGCTCGAACCGACCCACTCCTCGAGAAACGGATGTAACTTCTCAAGTCGCACGAACAGGTGAGTCGCCTCTCGCACCACCGGCGTCGCGCCACTCAGGGTGCTCACCGGGTCGACCAACTCCGCCGGGCCGTATGTGTGACCGCACTTGCTGCAATTATCACCCGGCTGATCCGCCGCCCCACACGAAGGACACGTCCCCCGCACGAACCGGTCCGCCAAGAACGTCTCCGCCTCCGGATCGAACAACTGCTCGACCGGACGCCGCTCGATCAGACCCGCCTCCCGCATCGCCCCCCAAACCTCGCCGCATAGCTCCCGGTTCTCGACGCTGTGGGTGCTGCCGTAATTGTCGAACGCGATGTCAAACCCGGCGAAGTCCCGTTGGTGCGATTCGCTCATCGCCGCGATCAACGCTTCCTCCGAACGACCCTCCTTCCGCGCCCGAATCATGATCGCCGTGCCGTGCGTGTCGTCGGCACATACGTAAACACATCGGTTGCCGCGTAGCTTCTGAAACCGGACCCAAATGTCGGTCTGGATGTACTCCACCAAGTGGCCGATGTGGATCGGCCCGTTCGCATACGGGAGCGCGCTGGTGACCAGAATTCGGCGTGGCATCGGAAAGCTGCTGGGGGTCTCGCGAGTGGGGACGATCCGTCGAGTCGGCGATTGTAGCCGTCATGCCCGATCGGGACGATGCGGCGGCAAGCGCCCCCTCGGTAACATCCCACCCCCAGCCGCCGCCACGCCGATCCGCCAGATCGCCGCGGCACGAAAACTCTCGAGGAAATCGCCGTGAAACTGAAAATCGACTCAAGTTCTCCCGCCGCCACCCCGGTTTGACCTTGCCATCACGCGACGCGATCGCCGAGCATCCCGCGGCCCCGGACGGAATCGGGGATCGATCACACAACGTCCAAGGAGGGACGCTCGTGAATAGGCTAACGTTCGCGCTGCTGGCGCTCGCTATCGGTACCGTCTGGTCGACCTCGCATCGGGCCGACGCGTCCGACGCGATCCTGGTCGAATTCTCCTCCCCCCGCTGCGGCCCCTGCCGGGCGATGCGACCGGTCGTCGCCGAGCTCGAACGGGAAGGCGTCCCCGTCCGCCGGGTCGACCTCGAAGCCGAACCCCACCTGGCGAACCGCTACGGCGTTCGCGAAACGCCGACGTTTCTGATCGTTGCCGACGGCCAAGAAGTGGCGCGGCTCGTCGGAATGCAATCCGTCGATCGACTCCGCTCCGCCCTCAACGCCGACCGCTCCGGACCACTCATCCCCACCGGCTCCCAAAGCCGCGCCCCCGAACAAGACCGGCCCACGACCGAAATGACGACGCTCCCCGCGGCGAACGCTCGTCACGCCCCCGATCCCCGCCCGGCGTCTCGTCCCCGCCCGGCGTCTCGTCCCCGCTCAGCTTCCCCCCCAGGCCCCGCGTCTCCTTCACGCCCCGCCTCTCCTTCACGCCCCGCCCCCTCTGCCGAACCGTCGCATGAGCCGATGCCGAGCCACTCCGTCGCCGACGCGGTCGAACGGGCCCGCGCCGCGACCGTGCGACTTCGCGTCCACGACGGCAACGGACACGGCGTCGGGACCGGGACGATCATCGATACCCACGGCGACGAAGCGCTCGTCCTCACCTGCGGACACCTGTTCCGAGAAACCCAAGGCGAGGGAAAGGTCGAAGTCGACCTGTTCATCGCCGGCGATACCAAAACCGTCCCCGGACATGTCCTCGACTACGACGCCGACAAACGGGATATCGCGGTCGTCGCCATCAAACCCGGGTTCCCGGTCGATCCGGTCGACGTGATCGCCGCCGACAACCAACCCCAACCCGGCGAAGCCGTCTTCAGCTTCGGATGCGACCGCGGCGCCGATCCCTCCCGACGCGATACCCGAATCACCGGCGTCGATAAATACAACCAACACCTCGGACTCTCCAACCTCGAAATCGCCGGCGCCCCGATCGACGGTCGCAGCGGCGGCGGATTGTTCGACCAACAAGGCCGCCTGATCGGCGTCTGCAACGCGGCAGACTACGAAGGCGACGTCGGGATCTACACCGGCCCCGGATCGGTCTACTGGCAACTCGATCGCATGAACCTCGCCAACCTCTACCAGTCCAACGGCCCATCGACCCCCAACACACCGGTTGCCCTCAACACGCCGAACCACCGCGATACGCCGGACCACCGCGATACGCCAGCCGATCCCCGTCAGCCGCCCACCGACCGGATCGCAAGCCTCGCCGACACTCCCCTCGATGCCCCCGCGGCACCGGACGACGCATCCGGCCAAGAACCGACCCCCGCGGCCATCTCCGCCGCGACCTCCGCCGACGACCGCGAAGTGATCGTGATCATTCGCGATCGACACCGTCCCGAATCGGCGTCCCGGATGCTGGAGCTGAATCGACCGAGCGAAGAACTGATTCGGATGCTCGAGAGTCAAGCCCGTCGCTAACGCCCGCGGTCTCCAAACCGCCCTCCCGACGCCGCCGAACCTCATCGTACGTCCGTCGACCGAAACGGCTCGCGAGCTCACCGGCGGCCCACATCCCGCCCGCCATCCCGACGCCGACCGGCCCGGCCAACGCCCCGATCCCGATCGCCGTCACGCCGCCGAAAATCCGACCCGCCCGGTCGCGGACCCGTGGATCGGACAACCCGACGTGATGCCCCCCCGCCTCCGTCGCCCAGTGCGCCACGTCGGCAAGCACCCAATACGGGCTGCCCCCGCGAGCGATCCCCCGCACGCCCGCCCGGATCGCGACCCGGACCGCCGCCCCCGCCGCCACCTTCGCCCCCGCCGACGCGAACCGCTCGCAAGCGACCGCGACCTGACGGCTCTCCCGGTTGCCGAGGCAACACCAGGTCGCAAAGTGCTCACAGTTATTCCAAACCAAATCGTACCCGCGACGGCCCACCTGACCCCGCGCCCGCTCCACCACCCCGTCCGCCGCGAAACCGCCGGTGTGACGTACCCGATGCGTCCGGTCGACCCCGCCACGCGTGATCACCTCCAACGCGGTCTCCGAGATCACGAATCGCTCCCGGTCTCCCCCAGGTCCCGCGATATCGGTTTCGGGATCGCTAAAGTGAATCGCCCCCCCGTCCCCCAAATCGATCGCGTGATGCTGGAACGGGATCCCGCGATATCGCCGCCATACAAATAGATGCTCACCTCGCGCCATCCGCGGAGTCTCCCTCTCGATGGTCCGAACAACCGTCCGCCTCGACTTCAAACGCCCCCGCCCCTACAAACGCCCCCGCCCCTTCCGACGCCCCCGCCCCTTCCGACGCCCCCGCCCCTTCAAACGTCCCGTCTCGGGCATCGAAACGGCCGGCGACCCCGATCCAGAATACCACGACCGCATACGCCCCGATCAACGCTCCATACAACGTCAACAATTCCGAGGTCGCCGGCCCCCCCCCCCGCGCGCCCGCGGGCGGCGCCGGCG
>JAWLFY010000064.1:0-25780 GCA_041685355.1 Pirellulaceae bacterium
CGGCAGCGCACCCCGGCAGCGCATCGGAGCGGCGCGTCGCAGCGGCGGGTCGGAGGGACGCGTCCGAACCGGCTCGAATTTCTCTCATGCCCCTTCCCGAGCAGGGTGTCGCACGGATCGGGGGTCGATTACTCTTCGGTCGAGTCCCCCCGAGGGGACGTCCCCCAACCTCGAACCGGTGAATCACGCGATGCGATCTTTCCCCCACCCCTCCCGGCCTTGGCTCCGCGGACTCCCCTGCCTCCTTGCCCTCTCGCTCGGTGCCGCGCCGGTCGCGATCGATGCGATCACCACCGACGCGATCGCCGCCGACGCCTACACGGTCGACCACGTCGAAGGGAGCCATGTCGATCTTGTCACCCCGGACGGTGACCCGCTGTTGCGATACGTTTACCTCCGCGACACGAGCGACGATCAAAAGGCGTTTGACACGGCGAAGGTGTTCGCGCATGTGCTGGCGCCCGGGGGGAAGGAAACGTTGACCAAGGGGCCGGGCGGGCGGTTCCCGCACCACCGTGGGATCTTTGTCGGATGGAACAAGCTCCGTCACGACGGAAAGTCACACGACTTGTGGCATGTCCGAAATACGGAGCAACGGAACGTGTCGGTCGAGCACGGTGCGGACGAAACGGGGGCCTTCGTGCGGGCGACGATCGATTGGAACGGCACCGACGGCGAGACGCTGATCCGTGAGACCCGGACCTACCGCGTGGTGGCCGATCCGTCGGCCCATGCGGTGATCGACTTGACGAGCGAACTGAAGGCCGTCGCCGGCGACCTGGTGCTCGACGGTGACCCCGAGCACGCGGGCGTCCAGTTCCGCCCGTCGCAAAAGGTGGCGGAGAATAAGTCGGCTCGCTACACGTTCCCCACACCTCAGGCGGACCCGAAGAAAGATCTCGACTTGCCCTGGGTCGCGTGCCACTTCGATCTCGATGACACGACATGGACGGTGGTGCATATGAACCACCCCGAGAACCCGAGCGGGTCCCGATGGTCGGCTTACCGTGACTATGGGCGGTTCGGGCCGTTCCCGGTGATCGAGCTGGCCAAGGGGGACTCCGTGACGCTGCAATTTCGGTTCCGGATCGTCGAAGGAGAAGTCCCCTCGCGGGAACCGATGGTGTCTGCCTACGCGGAGTGGACCGAGTAACCGGCAGACGCCTTGCGAGGGCTTTCGGGATCGCTATGGTGCTGGTGTCGGATGAATCACGAATTCGCCCCCATTACGGAGCCGATCAGCAACCATGGCTTATACATTACCTGAACTGTCGTACGCCTACGACGCGCTCGAACCTCATATCGATGCGCGGACGATGGAGATCCACCACACGAAGCACCACCAGGCCTACATCACGAAGGTCAACGCGGCGATTGAGGGAACGCCGCTGGAAGGCAAGTCGATCGAAGACTTGATTTCGGACCTTTCGGCGGTCCCCGAAGAGAAGCGGGGTGCGGTCCGCAACAACGGCGGCGGTCACGCGAACCACTCGCTCTTCTGGACCGTGATGGGGCCGGGGAAGGGAGGCTCTCCGTCGGGCGAGTTGGCCGCCGCGATCGAGAAGGCGTTTGGGTCGTTTAACGCGTTCCAAGATAAGTTCGCCGACGCCGCCGCGACCCGCTTCGGTAGCGGCTGGGCGTGGCTGATCGTCGACGGCGGCGCGCTGAAGGTCGGCAGCACCGCGAACCAGGACAGCCCGCTGATGGGCGAAGCGGTCGCGGGAATCAGCGGCACGCCGATCCTGGGTCTCGACGTGTGGGAACACGCCTACTATCTCCACTACCAAAACCGCCGTCCCGACTACATCGCGGCGTTCTGGAACGTCGTCGATTGGGACTCGGTCGGCGCCCGGTTTAACGCCGCCCAGTAATCACTGGGGCCCTGAGAACTGGTTCCCTGAGAACTGGTTCCCTGAGAACTGGGCATTCTCTTCCGATTCGACGTAAGGCGGTCGCATCCCACTGAGGATCGCGACGCCTGACGTTAACGAGGCGATCGCGACCGCCAGCCAAAGGAGGCGGGCGGCCCGGATCCCGAATCTGCGTCTCACCGCGTCGACCGTACGAAGCTGGTACGGGACCGCCCAGGGGCCAACCGAAAAGGCCGCGGCGGTCAGGCCCAGCAGGATCGCAATCGTCCCGACCAGCGGATCGCTATAACTGTCCATTTCGTCTCGGGCTTTGCTCAGATCGTCTCGGGCTTTGCTCAGATCGTCTCGGGCTTTGCTCAGACGTCCGACCCGTGACGGCCGCGGCGGATCGCTCGGATCTGAACCCGAACCGACTCCATGTCGGGACAGATGTCCAAGCATCGCTCCAGCGCCGCAACGGCGCCGCGGCGGTCTCCGCGGGCCAGTCGTGCCCGCCCGAGGCCTTGCCACGCCAAGTAATGATATCGGCAGTGCCATAGACACGCGCGATAGGCGACTTCCGCTTGCACGTCGTTTTCCAACCCGAGCCAGCAGATCGCGAGTTGGTGATGGGCTTCGGCGTACCTCGGGACTTGGTCGACCAAGATGATCGCCGGGGCCAACGCGGCGCCGAACTCGCCGCCGTCGTTGAGGTGCATCACGTGCAGCAGTTTCTGCAAGTGATTCGGCGACGCGGAACGCACCAACAGCGCCCGAAACGAATCGTCCGCCGCGAGGCGAACGCCTCGGTCGCGGTCCGCGAGTGCCCGCCCCACGGGTTCGATCGCCAAGCGGTCGCCGAGCATCCCCAACGCGATCGCGGCGGCCCGGCGTAGCTCGACGTCGCCCCGATCCAGCAGCGAACAGAGCGTCGGGCTGCTGTAGTGTTCGTCGACTTCGGAGGCGAACCGGGGGGAATCGGCGGTCGACAGGTAGCGACGGTAGGCCGTCGCGAGACGTGTCGTCCGAACGAGGGGTGAACTCACGAGATTTCCGTCATGGTGTCTTGTCGATTTTCTTCGAAAGGTTGCGGGCATCCTACGCACCACGGCTCGTCCGGCAAGGTTCCGAGGCGAATCGTTTCGAGCCTAATCGGGGGGAACGGAGCCGACAAGCAAGTAGGCTGACCGAGCGAACGGGAAGTTTCCCACGTCGACGTGACCCGTCCGATCCATCCGCGTGGTCGATTTCTTTCTCGATCCCGGACGCCCGTTCGCTCGGTTCCCTTCGGCGGTCAGGTAGGATCGATTCGAAAGTGTCGCGAGTCGACCGCGTATCGGGGCGACGCCGGCCAGAACAAGCGTCGGGGCCGAAGCTCGGGAATTATCAACACTCCACCGGCATCCATCGTTCGGAAACCATGAATAGGCTCGTGATTCGGTCGATCGGGATTCTCGTCGTGGTCCTGGGGACGTCCGGGACGACACCGGGCGGCGACGCCGACGGTGCGGCTCGACAAGCTCCACCGCCGGCCCCGGAGTTAATGACCAAGCTGCGTGCCCCGATGGTGACGGTGGTCCAGGGACAATCGTTCCGGGCTGCCGCCGAAGCGGTCGCCGGGCGGGCAGGCATCAACCTGTGGATCGACCGAGGCGTCGACCCGTCGGCGGCGATCGATTTGGGCCACGCGGGCGAGACCGTATTCGACGTGCTCCGTCGGATCGCTTCGAGCCGCGGGTGTGAGGTTCAACCGGTTCGAAACGTCGTCCTGATCGGCCGCCCCCGATGGCTCGATCACACCGCCGATCACGTGTTCCGATTGTCGTCGCTCCCGGGAAACCGTGGGACGGATCGGAACCGCGCGAGCGAAATCGCGTGGCCCGAACTGACCACCCCCGAAGAGGCGTTGCGGATCGTCACCGGGAACGACGCCGCCGCGGGGCGACCGCTCCCACATGACTTGTGGCCTGCCGTCGAGTGGCGAGGCGTTGACCGCGAGGTCGCGCGAACCTTGGTCGTGACCCAGTGTGACGCGGGTCCCGTGGCACCGTCGCGCCGGTTCGAGATTCGGTATCGGCGACCCGCGGGGATCACGTCCGCGGCGATCCAGGCTTGGGAGTCTGAAATCCGGCGGGCCGACCGCCAGGTGACCGTGACGCCGCGTGGCCGGACGATCGCCTTCGAAGGTTCGGTGGCGGCCCATCGCGTCGCGACCCGGTTGTTGATCCGGGCGGAGACGACGGCCGCGAAGTCGAAGGTCGATTCGGGAGACGAACCGATGAGCGGGGACGCGAGGCGACGCGACGAGACCGCCACGGGGGCGGACCGGTTCACGCTACGGTTAAAGAACCAACCGGCGGGACAGATCCTCCGCGAACTCGCCGCGACCGCCGGGAAAGAATGCCTGATCGTGTCGGACGCACGCGACGCGAGTGCATCGCTCGTGTCGCTCGAGGCGAAGGAGAAAACGCTCGAACAACTCGCCGCCCAGGTTGCGGCCGAAGTCGGGTTGCGGACCGAATGGGGCGAGCAGACGCTTGTCGTTCGTCCCCGTGACTGAGTGCCTATCCTCACCACCGGGCCCGCAGGATATTGATGACGATCCAAAGTCCGAGCAGCGCCGAAATCAGAAATCCGATGACGCCGAACGCGGGGTACCCGAATAACAACGGTCCGACCTTCGCCGTCACGATCAGCGACGACCCGATGACGATCGACCCGACGATGATCGCCACGGTCAAACGGCTCGCGATGTCCTCCAGCGTGTGATGCAGCTCATCAAGGTTCTCGTGCCGGAAATGGATCGAGAGTTCCCCCTGCTCGAGCTTCTGCGTGATCTGGCTGAGCCGATTCGGCAGTTGTTTCTGGAGCGCCAGGACTTGGCGGATGTTGTTCCGGATCCCCCGCCACACGTTCTCCGGTCGTCGTTGTTCGGCCACCAACCCTTCCAGGATCGGCCGCACCTCTTCGATCACGTTGAGCTCCGGATCGAGCTCCCGGGCGACCCCTTCGCTGGTGATCATGGCTTTGATCATGATGGCCAAATCTTGCGGGAGCCGGAGCCCGTTGTCGCGTAGTGCCGCGGTGAGTTCGGAAAGAAAGTTTCCCAGGTTCAATTCCGCCAACGGGACGCTGTGGTAGCCGTCCAGCAAGTCGAGCAGGTCGCGTTCGAGCGATCGTCGGTCGACCCCTTCGCGGCGGGCCCGGGTGATATCGAGCAGGACGTCGAGGAGCCGATCGCTGTCCTTGTCGACGGTCGCCCCGATCAGTTCCGTTAACCGGTATCGCGTTCCGCGGGTCAACCGCCCGACCATCCCGCAATCGAGCATGCAGATCACGCGACCGTCCCGGACCAGGATGTTCCCGGGGTGCGGGTCGGCGTGAAAGAACCCGTCCTCGAGTACCTGTTTGACGACGACCCGCAACCCCCGTCGCGCCAACTCGCCCCGCCGCTCCGCGTCATCGGGCAAAGCCTCGTTTAGCTTGACCCCGTCGACCAGCTCCATCACCAGCATCGTCTCGGTGCAAAGCCGTTCGTAGAGAACCGGCACGTGGACCAGCGGGTCGTCTGCGAAGTTCGCGGTCATGATCCGCATGTGCCGTGCCTCGCGGTGATAGTCGAGCTCCCGCGACAACGTCTTGCGGAACTCCTCGACCAGCCGCGGGAGGTCCATCAAGCCGGCCGACTCCATCCGCTGGTCGAGCTGGCGGGCGATCAGTTCCATGATCGCGAGGTCGCTGTCGATGGTCTGACGAATGTTCGGACGTTGAATCTTGACCGCGACGGCATGGCGACCGTCGCGGAGAACGCCGCGATGAACCTGGGCCAACGACGCCGCGGCCATCGGCCGCTCTTCGAACTGGATAAACGTCTCTTCGACCGGACCGCCGATCGACGCCTCGAGCTTTTCGCGTAGTTCGGAAAAGTCGACCGGCGGGACCTGGTCTTGAAGCTTTCGCAACTCGACGACTAATTCGGACGGGATCAAGTCGGGTCGCAGACCGATCACTTGACCGAACTTGACGAAGGTCGGCCCCAAATCCTCGAGCGTCCGCCGGATCCGCTCCGGGGTCGTCAGCGGTTCCTTGACCCGGCTGACCCGCTTGAGCAATAACTTCCCCGGCAACTCCAAACGCTCGACGACGTCGTCGAATCCGTACTTCATCAGCACGAAGGCGATATCGGTGAGTCGACCGGCGTGCTTGATCGTGTTCAGGTCCAAGGTCGGGGGCCGCTCCGCAGAGGAATCGTGGGTGTCCGCGTCGTCGACCGGACGGGCATCAATCGTAGCGAAGCGGCGACAACGACGGGATGCCGGAACGATACGGCTTTAGCCGGTGCGGACGACTCGCGATCGGTGACGGTTCCCCGCGGCCGCGATGGCATCGTGGTTCCAGACCACGGAAACGGGTCGTGCCGCGGAACCGGTACAGGAACCGCACGCTGACTTTCCTACCGAAGGGCTGCGGCTTTCTTCGGCTTTCTTACGGGAGGGCCCCGGCGGGACGGCGGGCGAAGGAACCGGCTAGAATCGGTCCCTCGCAGGCCGCCGAAGGTCGCGGCCGCCCCCGTCTTCCTCGCTTCGATTGCTGGAGCCCTTCGTTGAAATCCCCTACCAAAGTCGCCATGGTTGGCCTCGGGTTCGGCGCCGAGTTCATCCCGATTTACCAGCACCACCCCGACGCCGAAGTGGTCGCGGTTTGCCGCCGCAACGAGGCGGACCTGAACCGCGTCGCGGATCAATTCGGCATCGCCCGGCGGTACACGAAGTTTGAAGAGGTTTTGGCCGACGGCGATGTCGACTTCGTGCACATCAACAGCCCGATCGGCGATCACGCCTGGATGTCGCTCGCGGCACTCGACGCGGGCAAACATGTGATGTGCACCGTCCCGATGGCGACGACGGTCGACGAGTGCCGCCAGATCGTCGAAAAGGTCGAGACGACGGGGCGGAAGTACATGATGGCGGAGACCGTCGTCTATTCCCGAGAGTTCCTGTTCATCAAACAGCTGCACGACGCCGGGGAACTCGGCAAGATCCAGCACTTGGCCGCGTCGCACCCGCAAGACATGGACGGGTGGCCCGAATACTGGACCCGGATGATCCCCATGCATTACGCGACGCACGTCGTCAGCCCTTGTTTGGGGTTGGTCGGGAAGCCGGCCGAATCGGTGAGCTGTTTCGGTTCGGGCACGGTGCGGGACGCGATCCGCGAAGCCTCGGGGAACCGGTTCGCCGTCGAGAGCTGCCACATTCGCATCGCCGACAGCGACGTGGTGGCGCATATTTGGCGGTTCCTCTACGACGTCGCCCGCCAATACCGCGAAAGTTTCGACGTGTACGGGAGCAAACGGAGCTTCGAGTGGTCGCTCGTCGAGGGGGAACCGCACGTGATCCACACCGCCAAGAAACCGGAACCGGAGATCCCCGAAAAGGTCGAAATCCCGGACTTCGCCGACCGGCTTCCCGAACCGATCCGGCGATTCACGATGCCGGCGGAGATCCACGACGCCGAACACCTCTCGTTCGTCCAAGGGGGCGGACACGGCGGCTCGCACCCGCATTTGGTTCACGAGTTCGTTTCCGCATTGATCGAAGATCGCGATCCTCGCCCCGCCGCACGGACGTCGGCGAATTGGACGTGTGTCGGCCTGTGTGCCCACGAGTCGGCGGTCAACGGAGGCGAAATCGTACGGCTCCCTCGGTTCACGATTGAGTGACCGGCTTGATTCGTAAGCGGCACGGCAAGCCGCCGGGCTCGCGTCGTGCTCAGCGAAGCGGCGCTCGGCTCGATCATGACGAAATTTGCTCGGGGGTGAGTTCATCGCCCCGCGGGAGGCGTTCGACTCGCAAGGGGCAGTGGTTTCGGTGGGGTTTGGTCAATGTTTGACAATGTCTTCGCCGAGGATTACGATGACGTCGGTTTGTACGATCAACTGACCTAATTCGAACGTTCGGATTTTGCAGGCGACGTTCGCAAGCCGGCCGCGAATTCCCCAAAATACGCCGCAACCTCCTACGGCCCGGTCGTTCAGAAACGAGATCTGACGCCGAAGCCCAGGAGACCGTGGTCCCGCCTATTGAATCGGTTTCGTCTCGCCAGAGCTTGCTAGCTCGGTTCGGGCGGCAACCGTTCGATCATTTCTGTTCCGTCGCCAGCATGATTCTGGGAGGAGCCGAAATTCTTTCATCCATTCGTAAACACAATCGATCCGCAACGATTGGACACCCTCACGGGGGCCGAAGCGTGTCGGGCCGATCCCTTTCCATTACGAAGTTCAGCTTCAGACACGGGAGATCTCAGGTATGCGTTGTCACGGAAACCCGATGGGCCGGCGTGGATTTTTGGCCGCCGGGATGTTTGGCGGGCTCGGCTTGTCGCTCCCCGAGTTGCTGATGCGGCAGGCGTCCGCCGAGATCAAGGATTACGACCACATCGAGGCCAAGGCGAAGAGCGTCATTCACGTTTTCTTGCCGGGAGGGATGGCCCAGCAGGAATCGTTCGACCCGAAGCCGTACAGCCCGCTCGAATACCGCGGGGAGATGCGAACGATCAAGACCAACACCGGGGAAGTGGTGTGCGAGTCGATTCCGCAACTCGCCAAGCGGGCCGACAAGTTCAGCGTGATCCGTTCGATGACTCACGGCGAGGCGGCCCACGAGCGTGGGACGCACAACATGTTCACCGGGTACAAGCCGAGTCCGGCGCTGAGTTACCCGAGCTTCGGCGCGGTCGTCAGCCACGAGTACGGGCCTCGGAACAACTTGCCGCCGTACATTTGTATCCCCAACGTCCCGAACGAATACGCCGGCACCGGGTACCTGCCCAGCAGCTACGGCGGATTCGCGCTCGGCAGCGACCCGGCGAACGGTAACTTCAAAGTCCGCGACCTCGACTTAGCCGGGGGGGTCGACGAGAGCCGGTTCATGCGTCGGAAAGAGGCGCTGGACATCGTCAATCGCCAATTCGTGTCGGCGACGCCTGCCGACAACGTCGCGGCGATGAGTTCGTTCTATGAGCGGGCCTACGACTTGCTCGACACGCCGGCGGCCCGCGAGGCGTTCGACATTTCGAAGGAAGATGACAAGCTGCGGGAAAAATATGGCAAGAATCAGGCCGGTCAAAGAATGTTGATGGCCCGGCGGCTCGTCGAAGCCGGATCGCGGTTGGTCACGCTGACCTACGGCGGCTGGGATATGCACCAAAACATCACGCCGGGGATCAAACGGTCGATGCCCTCGCTCGACCAAGCTCTCGCGACGCTGATCGACGACTTGTCCGACCGTGGCATGCTCGACGAGACGTTGGTGATGGTCAGCAGCGAGTTCGGGCGGACCCCGAAGATCAACAACGACGCCGGCCGGGACCACTGGCCGAAGGTGTTCAGCGTGATGCTCGCCGGTGGCGGGATCCGTGGCGGTGCGTTTTACGGCGCGTCCGATTCCACGGCGAGCGAACCGGAAGACAACCCGGTCTCGCCCGAAGACCTCGCGACCACGATGTATCACTTGCTGGGGATCGTCGCCGATAAGGAGCTGATGGCTCCCGGCGGTCGCCCGATCGAGATCGTCGACGGCGGTCAACTGATCGAGCCGCTGTTGGCCTGATCGAGCTACGGTCGTGGTGACCCTCCCTCCCATTCACGCAGACGGAAGACAGACCGATGAAGACTCGAATTCAAGGTCAGGCGGTGGGCATTCGCAGGCGGCGGGTGCGGTCGATCGCGTCGTGGCTCGCGGTGACGCTAGTCGTCGCCACCGCCGGCGTCGCGGACGCCGCCCTCCCGGTCGTCAATCGGCTCCAGCCGCTCGGGGTGGTTCGGGGGGAGGAAACGACGGTGACCTTCCACGGTCAACGCGTTCAAGACGCTCACCAGGTGCTTTGCGACGTCGACGGGATCGAGGTCCTCGAGGTCAAACCCGTCGACAACAAAAAGGTCGAGGTCAAGCTGAAGGCGGACGCCTCGCTCCCGCCGGGGCTCTATCCGGTGCGATTGGTGACCAAAAGCGGGATCGCCAACCTGCGGCTGATCGGCGTCGGCGCGATGCCGGTCGTTCAAGAGGAAGAGCCGAATGACGATTTCGAGGCTCCGCAAAAGATCGAACTCGATCAGACCATCGAAGGGGTCGTCGATCGGGAAGATGTCGATTACTACCGGCTGTCGTTGAAGGCGGGTCAGCGGGTCACGGCGGAAATCGAAGGGATCCGCCTGGCTTACTCGCTTCGCAACCGAAACATCTTGGATCCGTATATCGCGATCCTCGACGAGGGTCGGTTCGAGGTCGCCAGCAGTGACGACACGGCTTTGCTTCAACAAGACGGCGTTTGCACGTTCACCGCGCCCGAGGACGGCGACTACACGGTCCTCGTCCGCCACACGTCATTCGGCGGCAGTTCGGACAACGGGTACCGACTTCATGTCGGTTCGTTCCCGCGCCCGGTTGCGGTCTACCCGGCCGGCGGCGAACCGGGGTCGCTGCTGGAGGCCAACGTGGTTGACATCGACGGGACGACATCGGTCGCCTCGTTCCAACTCCCGAGCGACGTCGAGGGGGATTGGGGGGCGACGCTCGAAACCGACGACGGGATCAGCCCGTCTCCGAACGGGGTGCGGGTCAACGGCTTGCCCGTCGTCGTTGAAGCCGAGCCGAACGACAATTATCGCAAAGCCCCCAAGTCCCAAGCCCCCGCCGCTTTTTGCGGGGTGATCGAAAAGCCGGGTGATTTTGACTGTTTCGCTTTCGAAGCCAAGAAAGGCCAGCGTTACCGGGTCGAAACGTTTGCCCGGGGCGTTCTCCGCTCCCCGCTCGACGCGGTCGTCAACGTGTTCGGACCCGACAATAGCACGCTGCAGTCGGGTGACGACTCCGGCGGGTCGACCGACCCGTACTTCGAGTTCACCACGAAAGAGGAAGGGACGCACACGGTCCGGATTTACGACCACCTTCGTGGCGGTAGCCCGGTGCATCAGTACCGGATTGAAGTCACCGAGTCCGAGCCCGAATTCGACATCACCCTGAAGGAACTCCGGCGGGACGAGGCGATGGTCGCTCCGGTCCCCGCGGGCGGCGCGCTCGGGATCGTGCTGCAAACCTCTCGCAGCGGCTACAACGGCGAGATCGAGTTCGCCGTCGACGGTTTGCCCGAGGGGGTCACGGCGAAGACGTTTCCGATGCCGTCGGGACGCAACGAAATCCCGGTCTTGTTGACCGCCGCGGCGGACGCCGAACCGGCGGCCGGGCTGTTCATGATCACCGGTCAAGGCGACGACAAGAACTTCGCGGTCAGCGGCCGGCTGGAGCAGGAACACAAGTTGGTGCTCGGCCAGAACCGTCGGCACATGTGGTCGTACGACACCGATCGGGCCGCCGCGTCGGTGGGGGAGGCGGCACCGTTCAAGATCGAACTGGTGCAACCGAAAACGCCGATCGTCCGCAGCGGCAGCAAAGAGCTGATCGTTCGGATCGAACGGGAACAGGGGTTCGAAGGGGCCGTCTCGCTGAGGACGCTCTACAACCCGCCTGGGGTCGGCATCAACAACAGCCGCAAGATCGCCAAGGGGAACGCGGAGACGACGATCCCGATCACGGCGAACGGGAACGCGGCGATCGGGCAGTGGCCGTTGATCATGGTCGCCAGCTTCGGGACCTCCAACGGGACCGCGCAGATCGCGACCAACGAGATCATGCTCGACGTCCAAGACTCCCTGTTTAAATACGACTTCCCCCGCGCGGCCGCCGAGCAGGGGACCGAGTCGGAGATCGCGATCGCGATGCAGGTGCTTGGAGAATACGAAGGCGAGGCGGAAGTGCAGCTCGTCGGCTTGCCCAACGGCGTCAGCAGCCCGGAGCCGATCCAACCGATCACGCCCGAGTCGGAAACGGTCCGCTTCCCGATCGTGGTCGACGCGAAGGCGAAGCCGGGCAAACACAAAACGTTGAACGTCCAATCTCGCGTCAAGGTCGGCGACGAGGTGATCGTCCAGACCACCGGGACCGGTGAGCTCCGCGTCGACGAACCGCTGCCGGAGGAGACCGAACCGGCGGAAGAGAAGAAGGCGGAGAAGAAGGTCGAAAAGAAAAAGCCCGCGGCCCCGAAACCGCTGAGTCGGTTGGAGCAGCTGCGGCAGCAAAAGAAGAACCAATCCGGTAACTGAATCAGGGATCGTGCTGGAATGAAGACGACTATCATCAACGCCATGGTCGGCTGCCTGCTGGCGGCTTGGCTGGTTGCACCGCACCCGGTCACGGGTGCCGAACCGGCGACCTCGACAACGCCGAAGAAGCCCTCGGGGAAACCCGATCTGTCGGTCTATCCGCCCGAGATCAAACTCGGTTCGTCCCGCGACTTTCAGTCGTTTGTGGCGGTCGTCCGCCGGGAAGACGGGATCACGGTCGACCCGTCGGACCAGGTCGCTTGGACCGTCGCGGACGAGTCGAAGGCGAAGATCGAAGGGTTCACGTTGTTCCCGGTCGCCGACGGCGAAACGAAATTGATTGCCGAATTCGGCGGCGCGCGGGTCGAAGTACCGGTCACCGTCAGCGATTCGGGGAACACCCCGGCGATCAGTTTCGAAAAAGACGTGATGCCGGTGCTGACCCGTTCGGGCTGCAACACCGGGTCGTGTCACGGCGCGGCCCGGGGAAAAGACGGTTTTCGTCTTAGCCTGTTCGGTTTCGATCCGGCCGGGGATTACCACCGCATCACCCGCGAGATCGGCGTCCGCCGGATCAACCTCGCGATCCCCGAAGAAAGCTTGTTCATCAAGAAGGCGACCGGGGCCGTCCCACACACCGGCGGCAAACTGTTCGACCCCGACAGCGACTACTACGCGACGTTGTTGGAGTGGTTACAAGACGGGGCCCCGAACGACCCGGCGGACGCGAAGCCGCCGGCGGTCGAGTCGGTCGCGATCTATCCGGAACAGGCGGTGATCGAGGGGGAAGGGAACCGGCAACGGTTCGTCGCCGTGG
Source organism: Pirellulaceae bacterium (assembly GCA_041685355.1). Classification (GTDB taxonomy): domain Bacteria; phylum Planctomycetota; class Planctomycetia; order Pirellulales; family Pirellulaceae; genus JAWLFY01. Next base: position 12,827 of record JAWLFY010000064.1, read on the forward strand.
CGACCTACGCCGACGGGACGACGCGAGACGTGACCCGTCTCGCCGCGTTCAGTTCGAACAACTCCGGATCCGCCGAGATCGACGACGTCGGTGTGGTGACCGCCGGTCGCCGGGGCGAGTCGTTCGTGATGGCGCGGTTCGACACGCACACCGTCGGCAGCCAGGTACTGACCCTCCCCGCCGATCTCGAGTACACCGCGCCGGACGAAGTCCAAGGGAACTACGTCGACGAGTTGGTCGGTGAAAAGCTCAAGCAACTGCGGATCGTCCCCAGCGGGCTGTGTAGCGACGAGGAGTTTCTGCGGCGGGCGACGATCGACATCACCGGACTGCTGCCGACCGAAGAACAGTATCAGAAGTTCGTCAACGATCCCGCCAAAGACAAGCGGGCGGCGCTGGTCGATCAGTTGCTCGAACAGAAGGAATTCAGCGAGATCTGGGCGATGAAGTTTGCCCAGTTGTTGATGATTAAGAGTACGAACCAGGTCAGCTACAAGTCGGCCTTCCTGTACTCGAACTGGCTCACCGACAAGTTCGCCCGGAACGAACCGCTCGACGAGATGGTTCAGGAGATGCTTACCAGCACCGGAGGAACGTTCACCGAGCCGGCGACGAACTTCTACGAGATCGAACGCGACACGTTGAAGACGGCGGAGAACGTGGCCCAGGTGTTCATGGGGATTCGCACCCAGTGTGCCCAGTGTCACAACCATCCGTTCGACCGTTGGACGATGGACGACTACTACGGCTTCGCCGCGTTCTTCTCCCAGATCGGCCGCAAGAATGCGGAAGACTACCGCGAAAAGATCGTCTACAACCGGTTCAGCGGCGAGGTCAAACACCTGGTGACGAACCAGAACGTCCCGCCGAAGTTCCTCGGAGACGAAGCCCCCGAGACCAAGGGGAAGGATCGTCGCGAGGTGCTCGCGAAATGGCTGACGTCCAAGGACAACCCGTACTTCGCCCCCTCGATCGCGAATCGGGTGTGGGCCCACTTCATGGGTGTCGGGGTTGTCGAACCGGTCGACGACATCCGGATCAGCAACCCGCCGAGTAATCCCGAGTTGTTCGAAACGCTCGGCGAGAAACTGGTCGAGTACGACTTCGATTTCCGGGCTTTGGTGCGTGACATCTGTAACAGCCGGGCGTATCAGCGGAGCACCGAGGCGAACGAAACGAACGCCCACGACAATCGGAACTACGCCCGCGCGACGGTCCGCCGGATCGGGGCGGAGAGCCTGCTCGATTGCATTTCCCAGGTCACCGAGTCTCCCGATAAGTTTCGCGGCTTGCCGCTCGGGGCCCGGGCGGTCCAGATCGCCGACGGGAGCACGAGCAACTACTTCCTGACGTCGTTCGGGCGGTCCGCCCGCGACACGGTGTGCGAGTGCGAGGCGACGACCGAGCCGTCCCTGTCCCAGGCCCTCCACCTGTTAAACGGGAATTCGGTCCACAACAAAATCGTGGCGGGGAAGACGATCGATCGCTGGGTCAAAGAGGAAAAGCTCGCGCCCGCGGAGGTGATCGATCGGATCTACGTCCGTTGTCTGAGCCGGACGCCTACCCAGGAAGAAAAGCAAGGGTTGCTCGACAGTCTCCCCGAGGAAGGGGACAGCGTGGCGGCGCTGCAGGACATTTTCTGGGCCGTGTTGAACAGCCGCGAATTCATTTTCAATCACTGATCGGGTCTCAACCATGACGCGTTTTTCAAAACTACGCCGCCGCGGCGGACTCGGCATGCGGGGTGTCCGTCTCACGTTATCGGTCGCCGTCTGCGGTGCCGCGGTGTCAATCTCGACGCCCGCGTTCGCCGAACAATCGACCGACGAAGTGGAGAAAGTGACCTACGAAGACGACGTGAAGCCGATCTTTCGTCAGCATTGCCTGAGCTGCCACAACCAAGGTGACGCCGCGGGCGGTTTGGCCCTCGATTCGTTCACCGCGATGATGGAAGGGGGCGGTAGCGGCGAGGTCGTGTACGACGACGGCGACGTCCAAGGGAGCCGGCTGTGGCAGTTGGTCAACCACGACGACACGCCCGTGATGCCGCCGAACCAGGACAAGATCGCCGCGGAGCAGCTAGAGGTGATCCGCTCCTGGCTCGAATTGGGTGCTCTCGAAAACTCCGGTTCGAAGGTCAAGGTCGAGAAAAAGAAGAACGCGCTCGCGATGGCTTCGAGCAGCGGCGGGAAGCCCGAGGGTGAAGCCGCGATGCCCGAGTCGGTTCCGCAGCAGGTACCGGTGGTGACCGAGCGAGCCAGTGCCGTCACGGCGATCGGGGCGAGCCCGTGGGCGCCGCTGGTCGCGGTCGCCGGACAACAGCAGATCGTGTTGTATCACGCCGAGTCTTCGGAGTTGCTCGGGGTGTTGCCGTTCCCCGAAGGGATCCCGCACTCGTTGCGGTTCAGCCGCGACGGGGCGTACCTGATCGCCGGCGGCGGAGAGCACGCGGTGAAGGGGATCGTCGCCGTTTACGACGTAAAAACGGGTGAACGGGTCGCGACGGTCGGCGACGAGTACGACGTCGTGTTCGGCGGCGACGTGAATGACACCATGAACCGTGTGGCGCTGGGCGGTCCGCAAAAGATGTTGCGGATCTTCGACGCCACCGACGGCGAACTGTTGTTCGACATCAAGAAACATACCGACTGGATTTACTCGGTCGCCTACAGCCCCGACGGGGTGCTTGTCGCCTCGGCTGATCGTTCCGGCGGCTTGCACGTCTGGGAAGCGGAGACGGGACGGCTGTATCTGGATCTCACGGGTCACAAAGGCGCGATCAACTCGCTCGCGTGGCGTGACGATTCGAACGTCCTGGCGAGCGCCGGCGACGACGGTTCGGTGAAGCTTTGGGATATGCACGAAGGGAAGCTGGTCAAGTCGGTCAACGCCCACAACGGCGGGGCGATGTCGGTCCGCTTCGATCACGACGGCCGATTCGTGACCGCCGGCAAGGACAAGCGGGTCCGATTGTGGGACCCTTCGGGGAACAAGGTCCGCGACTTCGAGCCGATGGGCGAAGCGGTGCTTCAAGTCGCGATCACGCACGACGCCAGCCGTGTCGTGTACGGCGATTGGACGGGCACCGTGCTGATGACGAGCGTCGAAGATCCGAAGGACAAGACGCCGTTGGCGGCCAACCCGCCCCCGATCCCGGTTCGGATCGAAGAGATCAAAACCACGCTCGCGTCGATCCGGTCCGATCTGAGTCCGCTGAAGGAGGAACTCGATCGGCAAAACGGCGAGCTCGCGAAGGTGCGGAAGCCGTTGACCGACACCGAGTCGCAAATCGCGACGCTTCGTGACCAGGCCGGGGCGGCGGAGAAGAAGGCCGACGAGCAGGCGGAATCCGCCAAGCGGTTGGCGGCCGAGCTCCCGGAACTGACCCGGGCGTCCCGCGACAGCCACGATCAAGTGATCGCTGCCCGTCTCGCCGCGGGCGACGGGGCGGATGCCGCCGAATCGGTCGCGGCCGCGGAAACCGCGCTGGCCGAGCAACTGACGAAGCTGGCCGAACAACGCCGGCGGCGGGTCTCGCTGGAGGCGTCGGTCGCCGAGAGCCGCAAGCTCGCGGCGACGAAGCTCGCCGAGGCGGAAGAGCTCAAGAAAAAGCTGCCCTCGCTCAAGGACGCGGTCGCGAAGGCGGAGTCCCAGGTCGCCGAGGCGAAGGCGGCTCATGACCGGCTCGCCCGCCAACTGAGCGACACCGAGGCGAAGATCGAAAAGCTCGTCGCGGAAATCCGCTGAGCCTCTTCTTCGCGTATACTGCGGGTCGTGGCCCCAATCGGACCGGACGGGTGGGCCTGGTGTCCCTCGGCGCTGAAACGCCCGGTTGGGGTTGCCCTCCGGGCTTCATGTCGGTCGATTCGGTGGAGACGAAACCGAGTTTCCCGGAGACGGGTTGAAATGAGACCGGTTTACCGTGAACGGGGGCGGGCCCAGACAGAACGACGAGAGCGACAAGGACAGCTTGGATGAGCGGATACGGCGCTTTTAGCGACGACTATTACTTGAATGTGAATCTGAGCACCGAGATGGAGCTCCCGCAGGGCCGCGAATCGGTGCTGCACTACTTCGAACAGATCCGCCGTCGCTATCCGCAAATGCTCCACTTCTATGCCCGAGACAAGGGGGAATTTGTCTTGGAGGAAGAGAAGGAGGCGGGGGCGTATCGGTGGGTTTCGACCGAGGCGAAGCGGATCAACAGCGGGATCGTCAACCCGGAGAACTTCGACTCCGCCTGCGACCAGCACCGCACGGTTTTGGAGTTGGTCCCCTACGAGTTGTCGGTCAGCCCGCTCGATTGCGAGTCGCTGAGCGTGATGTTCGGTTTCGACTTTACCTATAAGGGAAACCACAACGAGATCCTGTGCGAGGCGATCGGCGTCGCGGCGGGACTCGAGCGGTTCGCCCAGGTGCCCGGCGGCAAGATTCTCTCGAACGAACCGGCGATCCAGTTCGCGTTGGACGAAGATTGTCGGACCCAGTGCCGGGTGAGTTTCGAATCCCGCACCAACGCGTTCCAGGTCCGCACCGGTGACTTTCTCGAGGACCAGCTCAGCGTCTATCTGACGGTGCGGCGATATGACAGTCTGGGTGTCGACGAGTCGTACGTCGGCGAGTTCGACCGATTGGTGAGTCTCGGCCGCGAATTGGTCGACGAGTATTTGATCGAGAGCGTGCTGCGTCCGCTGCAGCAAGCGATCTCACTTCGCTGAGGGTTGGAACGTTGCCGGAGGCGAACGATATCCCGTTGATGAGGGATCTCCCCCGGGGACTGATCCCCGACGGATTGCCGCTGGTGCTCGCTAGCGGGTCCCCTCGTCGGGCCCAACTTTTGAAAGCGGCGGGATACGAGTTCAGCGTCGACCCGGCGGGGGAAGGCGCCGAGTGCGGCGTGTGCAGCCGCGAAACGGCCCCCGAGCTGGTTGCCCGCTACGCGTTTCGGAAGGCGGCGGACGTGATCCCTCGGCATCGACGAGGCGTGATCCTGGCCGCCGACACCGTCGCTTCGTGTTACGGCCGGATCTTGGGGAAACCGCGGGACGCGGTCCACGCCGCGGAGATGCTGCGGCTGTTGCGGGGCCGTCGCCATGACGTCTTCACCGGCGTTTGTCTGTGGTCCGCGGCCGACGGTCGGTGCGTCGTTGACGTCGTCCGCACGAGGCTCGAGATGGATCCGATCACCGACGCGATGCTCGCGGAGTACCTCGAATCGATGCGGTGGGAGGGGAAAGCGGGGGCGTTCGGATACCAGGACGGCAACGACTGGCTCCGCGTCGCCGCGGGGGAGAGCGAGAGCAACGTGGTCGGATTACCGATGGAACGTCTCGAAGAATTACTGGAAAATTTCGACTCACTTGCCGAAACCGTGAATGTGGACTCGCTCGGCGACGAGCCGGGCATTCCCCTTACTCGACAACGGTTCACTTCTGATGGCGAATCTGACTAGGCGGATCGGGGCGTTTGCTGTCGGTTGGTTTTCGCTCGTGATGTGTTGTGCGGAAGTCCCCGCCCAGTCTTGGGCGGAGAAGATGTTCGCGACCACGACGCACGACTTTCAATCGGTCGGGCGTGGGGCGACGGCCGAATATCGATTCGAGTTCCGAAACCTGTACGAGGAAGAGGTCCACGTCGCCGCGGTCCGAAGCAGTTGCGGGTGCACCACGCCGACCCTCACCGAGGACACGCTGCGGACTCACGAGACGGCCGCCGTCGTCGCGAAGTTGAACACCGGATCGTTCGTCGGAAGCAAATCGGCGACGATCACCGTGGTGTTCGACAAGCCGTACTATGCGGAGGTCCGGTTGCGGGTCAGTGGTCACATCCGGACCGATATCTCGTTCGACCCGCCCGAGATCGCGTTTGACGACACGGTACCGGGGCAAGCCCGTGAGCAGGAGGTCACGATTACCCATCGGGGGAGATCCTCATGGCGGATCACCGACGTGCGAAGCCATTGCCGGCACATGCAGGTGAAGTTGGATTCGCCCGAGACGACGCCGGCGACCGGGGTCGCCCCCGCGACGGTCACGTATCGGATGCGGGTCCGTCTGCTCGACAGCATGCCCGAGGGAGACATTCGGGAACGTTTGACGTTGGTAAGCAACGACGCTTCCTTCCCGACGACGGAGATGTCGGTGTCGGGCCGCGTCCGTCCGTCGCTCGCCGTCGCCCCGACCGCGTTGAGTTTGGGACGGTTGTCCGTCGGGACGAGTTCGGAAGAGCGGTTGGTCGTTCGCGGTGAGGCCCCGTTCGAAATCCGGGAAGTGATTTGCGCCGACGATCGTTTTTCGTTCGACGTTGCCGAGGGAAGCAAGAAGCTGCACTTCGTCCAAGTCAAGTTTCACGCCGAAGACGACCGCCCGGTGTCTCACCGAATTCGGATCGTGACGGATCTCGACGACGGCAAGTCGGCGTCCTTCGTCGTCACCGGATCCGTGCTGCCGTCGACCGAGTAGAGTGCCCCTCGATCAACGGGTCGCGATCCGACGAGTGGGTTGTCGTTCGTCACCGACCGACGCCCGTCATGGATCGATCCACACGCGCGATGGAATCGGGCGATCGGGGCCGGTATCTTGAGCGGTTGGCAAGGAAAAAACTTCACCAGCCTCAAGAAGACGTGTCGCTTTGAACGATCCCGACGCAGCGGACAGGGCGGGGTTGGCCCGCGCGGAAGAATCCCGCCCCGAAGCGGCTCACACCGAATCGACGGGTCCGGCGGAGTCGCGAGCGGGAGAGTCGCGTCCGGACGAGTCGCAAGCGAACAGGGGCCCGCGGTCGGCGGGTCAGCGGGTCACGTTCGTGATCCCGACCTTCGATGAGCAAGACTCGTTACGGAAGCTTCATCGGGCGATCTGCGAGGTCGCCGGGGCGGAGGGGCTTGAGCTTCAGATCGTGTTCGTCGATGACGGATCTCGCGACCGTTCGTGGGAGGAGATCCGGGCGTTGGTCGCGGGGGATCAGGACACCGCTGGGCGGGGCACGACCGAGGCTGGGCGGGGCACGACCGAGGCGATCCGATTTCGGCGGAACTTTGGGAAGGCGGCCGCCCTCGACGCGGGGTTCTCGGTCGCCCGGGGCGACGTCGTGATCACGATGGACGCCGATTTACAAGACGATCCGAAGGAGATCCCTCGGTTTCTGGCAAAGCTAGGCGAGGGATACGACGTGGTCAGCGGGTGGAAGCGGGTCCGTCACGACCCGTGGCACAAGGTGTTGCCGAGCCGGGTTTTCAACTGGCTCGTCAGCCGCCTGACCGGCGTGGAGTTGCACGACCACAATTGCGGATTCAAAGCGTATCGCCGCGAGATCTTTGACGAGGTGCGGCTTTACGGGGAGCGTCACCGATTCGTCCCCGTGTTGGCGGCGGCGCACGGTTGGCGGGTGAGTGAGATCGAGGTCGAGCACCATCGCCGCGAGTTCGGGCATTCCAAGTACGGCGTTTCGCGGATCGTCAAAGGGTTTCTCGATCTGTTGACGATCTATTTCTTGACCGGATTCGGCAAACGGCCGCTCCATCTGGTCGGCGCCGCGGGGCTGATCTGTTTCGCGTTGGGGGCCGTCGGGATGGCGTATTTGTCGGTCGCCTGGGTCGTGACGCGGATGACCGAATCGTTGGACGACGTGCACCTGCATCGCACGGCGATCTTCTACTACTGCATCTTGGCCGTGTTGCTCGGCGCCCAGTTCCTGTTGACCGGGCTGATCGCGGAGCTGATCGTGTCGCAATCGCCGCGACGAAGCGTGCCCTACAGCGTTGCCGAGCGGATCGGGCGCGAAGCGGCGGGTGACGATGAGTGAGGACCTGGCAACGCGCCGCCGGCGGCGTTCGCTCTACACGCTGTTGATCGTGATCGCGACGGTGTTGGCCGCGGGCCAGATCGCGACGGTATCGAGCCGCGAGGGGGACACGGCCTTTTTGAGCGCCAACGACCGGAGTCGTTGGTGCACGATCGCGGCGTTGGTCGAAGACGGCACGTACGCGATCGACCGGCTGATCGAAATCCGGGACGAGCGCGGCCGCCGTCCGTGGTACACGATCGACCTGGTTCGCCACCGCGGGCCCGACGGCGAACTGCACTACTACAGCAGCAAGCCGCCGCTGTTGCCGACGATGGTCGCCGGTGTGTACGCGATCGTTCACGGGGTGACCGGGATGACGTTGACGGCGCAGCCGATTTACGCGACCCGGGTCGTGTTGGCGTTGGTGAACCTGCCGCTGTTGTGGCTGTTCCTGTACGCGACGGCGCGGGTGGTGGAACTGGTCGGCGGCGAGCGCCCGGGCGCGGGGGATTGGACGCGGCGATACCTCGTCGCGGTGGCGTGTTTCGGGACGTTGCTGCTGCCGTTCGCGTGGTCGTTGAGCAACCATCTTCCCGCGGCGACGTCGTCGGCCGTCGCGATGTGGATCTTTCTCGCGGCGGACGCGCGGCGACGCGGCGGTCCGGCCCCAAGACGCGTCCCCGGTTGGTGGTGGATCGCGATGGGCGTGGCGGCGGCGTTCGCGGCCGCGAACGAGCTACCCGCCCTATCGATGCTCGTGTTCTGGGGCGGGTTGGTGGTCTTGGTCGATTGGCGAGGGGCGTTGCCGTTCGCGTTCGGGGCGGGGTTGGTCGCGGCCGGGTTCTTCGGGACCAACTGGTTGGCCCACGAAAGTTTGCGGCCGCCCTACGCACACCGCGGCGTCGGCCCGACGGTCACGACGGTACAGGTCGATGACGGAGTCGTTCCGTCCGATGACGCCCGAGAGGTGAACGACCGATTTGCCGCGTCCGTTCACGAGGCGTTGCGCGGCGCCGGCGCGATCGACGCGGGGGAGCCGATCACGGTCACGACGTCGAGCGTGCCGGGGCGTTGGATGGCGAGGACCCGCGACGACCGCTTGTTCGCGGTGCTGGTCGAGCCCGTCCCGGTTGAGCCCGTCCCGGTTGAGCCCGTCCCGGATGAGCCCGTCCCGGTTGAGCCCGCCGAGTCGGCAGGAGAGCGTCCCGACACGTTACCGGATCGAGCGTCGGACAAGTCGACTGGTGACGCCGATCGCGATCGCGCCGATCGCGCCGATCGCGATCGGGGCGCGGACGGTCGCGTCACGGTCACGCTTGCCGAGTGGGACGATTGGTACGAGTATCCGCGGAGTTACTGGCGGGGCGGGGTGCGGCATGGCGTCGATCGCGGGGAGCCTTCACGGGCGATCTACCTGTTCCAGATGACGTTCGGGCATCACGGGCTGTTCTCGTTGACGCCGCTTTGGTTGCTCGTCCCTTGGGGGTGGTGGCTCGGGTTTCGCAGGTACCCGAGGGGCTTGCGCGGTGTCACCGCGGCGACGGCTCTGGCGACGTGCGTGTGTGGCGTTTTTTACTTGGCCCGCCCGGAGATCGACCGGAACTACGGCGGGGTCAGCATTTGCTTTCGCTGGTTGATCTGGATGGTTCCGTTTTGGATCTTCGCTGTCGCGCCGGCCGTTCAGCGGCTTGCGACTTCGCGGGCCGGTCGCGTCGTCGCGGTTGGGCTGTTCGCGTGGGGGCTGTTTTCGGTCGCCGCGAGTCTGGATTCGCCATGGCAACACCCTTGGATCTATCGCTTTTGGACATTTTTGGGGTGGATCACCGAGTGAGCCGGTGACTACGATCCGCGCGTGTGGGCCGATGAGTCGGAACCGCGCGGGGGTGGACGGGGATCGGCCCAGCGATGGGGGCTCGCGATTGGGCGGCTCCGGCGTCTCGGGTTTCACGGGTGTGGGTTTCACGCGGCGTCATCCGACGGGGGACGGGCTGGAGACGGAACGAAATTGATCGGCAAGGACGCCGGAACGGGAACGCGAACGACGGGGAGTCTGGCCCGTGTGGTTTACGTTGCGCTGATCGTGGCGGCGGCTTGGCTCGCGATCCAGACGATCGCGCCGTTGACGGTCGGCGAGCACGCGCGGCGGACGTTCGTCGACGTGCTGCAGGAGCGTTACCCGGAGCTGCGTGTCTCGATCCGCCGCGGTTTTTACGAGCCGGGCGTCGGGCTATCGTTCGAAGGGATCCGGATCGCCGAGCCGACGACGACGTTCGGCCGCGCCCGACCGATGTTGCGGGTGGAACGATTGACGGTCGTCGGGGACATCGATCCACAGCAATGGGCCAAGGGAGGCGGCCCGTTCACGGCGAATCGGATCGTCATCGAGGGGGCCGAAGGGGACGCGTGGGTTCGACGCGACGGCACCCTCTCGCTGACCCGACTGTGGCCGCCGCCGACACTCGGGCCGGTCTGTCCTCGCATCGAAATTCTCCGCTCGCGGGTGCGGCTGCACGCGGCCGAGGGGAGGGGGCGTCCGATCACGACCGAGATCACCCAGGCGTCGTTGTTGTCGCGGGAAGGGCGACCGCAAACCGGGGGGCAATCGGACGGGGACGGGTCGCTCCGGTCGCTGGAATTGAGCGGAACGACCGACTTCGCCGGGTCGCTGAAGGTCGAAGCGCGGACCGCCGGAGGCGAAACCGAGGCGCGGGTATCGCTATCCTCGGTGCACTTGAGTGACGCGTGGCTCCGCCGATTGCCGCGCCGGTGGTGTCCCAAGCTGGAGCAGTTTCGGGAGCTCGAATGCATCGGGGACGTGACGGGTCTGGTGCGGGTTCGCGACGGCGAGCCGTGCGACTATCGGTTTCGGTGTCGGGTTGACCGGGGGCGGGTCCGGCACGATCGGCTACCGCTACCGTTGAGCGGGATCCGTGGGCTCGCGACGGTCACTCCGGGGGGGATCGAGATCGAGCCGACCCAGATGTCGTTCGGGGAGGCGGTGGTACGGCTTCAAGGGAATCTGAACGGGACGCGATGGCCGTGTGATTTGGACCTTCGCGTCGAAACGTCGGGTTTGATGCTGGACGAGCCACTCGCCGCCGCGCTCCCGGAACCGTTACGTCGCGCGTGGGATCGGTTGCGTCCGCACGGCCGCGTCGACTTGGACGGATCGCTCCGGCACCGCGACGGCCGCTGGGAGCCCGCCGGCAGCCTGGTTTGCAAAGGGGTCGACGTACGGTTCGACAAGTTTCCCTACCCGGTCACGGATTTGTCTGGCCGGGTCGAGATCGAAGGGGGGTGGGCCGCATGTGAAGGGATGCATGGCCGGATCGGGAGCAGCCTGTTGCGGACCGCGTTTCGGTTGCCCGTCGACCCGGACCGGGGAGGCGAGAGTTCGTTCGTATTCGAGGGGGACGGGGCGATCCCGATCGACGAGACGCTGATCGAGGCGTTGACGCCGCGGGGGGAGCCCGAGACGAAGTTGGCGGCGTTCGTCCGCTCGCTCCGTCCGGGCGGTTCGGTTCGGCTCGTGTCGGCGGTGATTCGCAAAGACGCGGCGGGCCAACCGCGGCGCCGTATCGAGCTTGAGATCGACAACGGGCACCTCCGCTACGAGCGGTTTGCCTACCCGCTGTTCAACGTCAACGGGACGATCCGGGTACACGACGACCGGATGGACTTGGTCGACTTTCGGGGGACCAACGCGAACGCGGGGACGATCCGTTGTCACGGGACCTATGTCGCCAACGGTGCGGCGGTCCCCGAGTTACAACTCGTGTTCCGCGCCGCGAACGTCTCGATGGACGATTCTCTGCGATCGAGCTTGCCCTCGGCGACCCGCCACGTTTGGGACGCGGTCTCGCCCAGCGGGATGCTCGACGACTTGACCGTTTCGATGGTCCGCGTCGACGGCGACTCCGACTTGGCTCTGGACATCCGCGCGATCCAGCACGACACGCCACACGTGACGAACCGCACGCTGAGTTTACGTCCGGTCGCGATCCCGTATCGGATGGATATCACCGGCGGCTCGGTCCACTACGATGGCGACCGAGTCGTGATCCGTTCGGTCACCGGGCGTCACGACGCGTCCCACGTCGCCGCGGACGGCGAATGTGTCCCCACGGCCGACGGGCGATGGGCGTTATCGCTCGACATCCACGGGGGCAGCCGACTCGTGCCCGATGCGGAATTGGTCGAGGCGTTGCCTGAAGAGATGGAGGAGGCGGTCCGGCGGCTTCAGATCCGGGGCCCGCTCAGCGTTCGCGGGTCGACACGGATCTTGCTGAGCGACGAACGGCATCCCGAGCCGACGATCGATTGGGACCTGCTGCTGCAGTTGGAAGGCAACCGGATCGGCGACGTGGGGCCGGTCCATTCGCTTCGCGGCGAGCTGTCGGTTCAAGGCCGACGCGACGAACAAGCGCTGACCGCGGCGGGGGAGGTCCGGATCGATTCGATGCACGTCTACGGGTTACAGATCATGGGGGTACGTGGGCCATTCACGATCGTGGACGACGAGCTCACCCTGGGGACGTTCCGCGAGCGGGTTTCGTCGATCGCCTCCGCCGCAACCCTGACCGACGTCCCCAGCGTTTCGCCCCGCACGATTCGGGGCCAGATCTTCGACGGGACCCTCGATCTCGAAGGGCTCGTTACGCTCTCGTCGGGCGATTTCGATGTGCAATTCGCGATCCGCGAGGCGCGTGTCCCGACGTTGCTCGCCGACCTCGGCCACGCCGATCGCGAACTGATCGGGACGTTCGCCGGCCAGACCCATCTGGAGGGCCGCCTTGGCGCCCCCGAACTGCTGACCGGTAGCGGCGTCGCGAGTCTGTCCGGGACGAACCTCTACAAATTGCCGCTACTGGTTCAGGTTCTCAACCAATTACGGATCACGCCGACCGAGGACGTGGCGTTCACCGACGGGGAAGTCGAATTCACGATCGACGACGATCAACTGCAGTTCCGCCAGCTACAGTTGTGGGGCGATTTGGTCGCGCTCCACGGGTACGGAACGCTCAACCGCCGAGGCGACCTCGATTTGACATTCAACACCCGCGTCAGCCCCCAAAACGTTTTCACCCGCGCGATGGGGCCGCTCCGTCACAGCCGTTACACCCTTTGGACGATCGACGTCCAAGGCCCGTTCGACAATCCGACGATCGA
>JAWLFY010000220.1:0-6324 GCA_041685355.1 Pirellulaceae bacterium
CTTGTCCGCGTTCGCTCGCATCCTCACTTCGGACATCGCAGCAATGCCTCCAAAACCTACGTTCTGGGCAGTTGCCACTAAAATCGCGGAACAACCCCGCGCGTTGATTTCGGTCAACGCGGTCCATAACGCGTGATCGCCATCGTCCCCGCGAAGGACCACCACGTCGGTGTCTTCCGTCGCGCGAACGAAGCCGTAGTAGTTGACCGCGTGGCCGCCGATCACGACGAACGGGACGTCATGCCGACTGAACGTCTCAAGGATCGGTGACGGGTCGCCAGACTCCATCGTTCCCCCGCTTCATTCGCCGCTTCCGATAGTTCCGCCGAAGAAAATGGGCCCATCCCGAAGGGGATTCCCGAAGCGTCTGAAACGCCCGTATCTGTAGCTCACGGAATCGCTCCAACCGATCCGCCGGCGTTTCCGATCGACGCAGCCTCCGCCGATATCGGTCTCGTGATTCCATCGCCCGCGCGACGTCCGGGAATTCTTCCTCGGATTCGGATTCACTCATCGACCCACCTGCTAACCACGAAGGAGAAACCGATACACGAGCGCCGCCACGGCGGCGCCGGCGAGCGGCCCGAGGACGGGAATCCACGAGTACGCCCAATCGCTGTCCCGCTTGCCACGGATCGGCATCAGAAAGTGGACCAGACGCGGCCCCCAGTCGCGAGCCGGGTTGATCGCGTAGCCGGTCGTTCCTCCGAGCGAAAGCCCGATCGCGAACACCAACAAGCCGACCGGCAACGCCCCGAGCGCCCCGAGCCCCAACGCCAACGAAGCCGAGTCGCCGTTTTGATCGGTCAGCCCCGCGACGTCCAACTCGATCGCCGGGGAAGCCATCAAAAAGATTGGCAGTAGTAGCGTGAACGTGCCGACCGCCTCGCACAAAAAGGCTTGCGGAAATTTTCGGATCTCCGGGGCCGTGCAAAAGCACGCCAACTCCGCATCGGGATCCTCGGTCACGCGGAAATGCTCCCGGTAGTACAAATAGACGGTCGTCGCCCCGATGATCGCCCCGAGAAACTGTGCGACGATGTATCGCCCCGTCTCCACCGCCGTCAACTCGCCGACGATCAGCATCGCGACCGAGACGGCGGGGTTGAGGTGCGCCCCGCTGACTTCGGCCGAGCAGAACACGCCGATGTAGACCCCCAGCCCCCAACCGGCCGCGATCGTCAGCCAACCGGCGTCGTTCCCCTTCGTCCGGCGGAGCACCACGTTGCAGACCACGCCGTTGCCGAACAGAACGAGAAGTGCCGTGCCGATCAGCTCGGCGGTAAACGGTTGCATCGGATCGCCAGGTTCGAGGTGTCCCCGCCGAAATCGGCAGGAAGGGGCTCCGCGTGCCAGAACACCGACGGCCGGGCGGTGCCCCGAGACAGACGCCCAAATGATATCGACTCGCCACACCCACGGGGCCGACGTGATCGGGCCGTTTCCAACCCGACCCGCTAGCGGCTATCTTCACCACCATGAATCCACCGATCAAGATCGCCGTCCACGGTGCCGCCGGCCGGATGGGCTGCCGCGTCGTCGCGCTGGCGACCGAAAACCCGTCGCTCGAACTCGTCGCCGCCGTCGAACATGCCGACCATCCGTCGCTCGGTGAAGACGCCGGCACCCTCGCCGGCGTCGGCCCGGCGGGCGTCCCCGTGACCGACCGCTGGCCCGCCGATGCCGACGCCGTGATCGATTTCTCCCTCCCCGCCGCCGTCGACGCCTGTGTCGATCACTGCGTCGCCACCGCTACCCCCCTCGTCGTCGCCACGACAGGGCTCTCCAACGAACAAAAAGAACACCTCAACGATGCCGCCCGCACGATCCCGCTCGTGTGGGCTCCCAGCATGTCGTTGGCGGTGAACCTGACAATGAGACTCGCCGAACAGGTCGCCGAAACCCTCCGCGACGTCACCGGCGGGATCGACGTCGAGATTATCGAACGCCATCACCGCTTCAAAGCTGACGCCCCGAGCGGCACCGCACTCCGGTTCGGTGAACTGATCGCGGCGAAACTCGGCGAACCGACCCGCCACGTCCACGGACGCCACGGCGATACCGGACAACGGACCCGCAACGAAATCGGCTATCACGCCGTCCGCGTCGGAGATAACCCCGGCGAACACACGATCGTGTTCGGCATGCTCGGCGAAAAAATCGAACTCAACGTCGCCGCCAGCAACCGCGACTGCTACGCCTCCGGCGCCCTCACCGCCGCGACCTGGCTGCAAGAAAAACCCGCCGCCCTGTACGACATGTCCGACGTGCTGGGACTGACCCACGACCGGAACGGGGACTGACCCGCAACCGAAACATGGCGAAGTGCGACGAAGGCTACCGCTGTGACGTCTGCGGCGAAGACGTCAACTCGATCGTCGAAAGCGATCTCTACCTCCGCTTCGTGATCGGCGAACTCGACCCCGAAGTGCTCCACACCAGCCCCGAACGCCACCTGCGGTGTAACCCGGTGCTCGCCCAATTCATCGATCACGATGCGTTCCCCCCGATCCGCGCCAAGGGCGACTTCCACCGCGATTCGCTCGACCACGCGTTCGCCCGCCAACGCGCCGAACTCGTCACCCGCGGCTACCACCGATTGCTCGAAATCGCCGCCACCGAAGGGGATCGCGACGTGACGACCTATCCCCTCCCCGACGTCATCGATCGCTACCGCCACTGACCGCCGATCCGAAAAGGGGTCCGACCCTTTGTGGATTTCCAGTTGACGTCGAGATCAACGGTTCTTCCAGGTCCTTTGGTGACCACCAGCTCGTTCCAAGAGAGGGTCGGACCCCTTTTCGGATAGCTCAACTCGTCGCCCCCGCCCCGCGCCGCCCCTCCGAAGGATCGAGCTTGAAAAACAACGCCACCGGCAAGAACAACAACCCCATCGCCGCGAACACCGCGCTCCGTGGCCAATCCGCCCACCCGATGATCGCGTCCAACATGATGTAAACGACACCCGACATCACGATCGCGAAAAAGTTCGCCTGGTTCATCACCGCAATCATCCGACCCTTCAACGCGTGCGGCGGGCGGGACTGTAAAAACACCTGGATCGGAATCGCGAAGAACGCCGCCGCCGCACCCAACAACATCAACATCGGGACCGAACCGCCAAACCCGAGCAAATGCCCCCGACCCGGAATCGTCACGGACAAGATCCCGCAAAACAAAATCACCCCCCAACTGCCGATCCGGATCACCGCCGGATCCGACAGCCGCCGACAAAGCCAACCCGCCGTCACCCCGCCCGCCGCGATCCCGACGCTGATCAGCGAAACCATTAAACTCGTCTTCGTGTCGGACAACCCGAGCTGCGTCTTCCCGAGCGAGTTCACCGCCTGGATCGTCAAACCCGCGATCAGCCAAAACACACACGACGCCCCGAGCGCGAGCAACAACGGCCTGTCACGCCCGAGCAACTCCCGCATCACCTTCGGGACCCCCAAACTCTCCGCCGTTAACCGCTGACCCGGGTCCGCCGCCGCCGCCCGCGGGATCCATAGACTCGCCACCGTCCCCAACACCGCGATCCCGATGCAGATCAACGACCCGATCCACAAACCCTGGGCCGCCTGCATCCGTGGCACCCCCTGGGGGGCTGACCACTCCTTCACCGGACCCGCTACCGCCGTCCCGATGATGATCGCGATGAAAGTCGTCATCAGCACCAACCCGTTCGCCCGCGGCAACTGCTCGCGACGAAGGATCTCCGGCAAAATCCCGTACTTGCCGGGCCCGAAAAACGTGCTCTGCAGCCCCATCAAAAACAACACCACCCACAGCCCGTAAAAACCGACCCACGGCGTCGCGACGAACGCCGCCATCCCCAGCCCCATCACGACGATCTCCCCGACCTTGCTGGAAACGATGATCGTTCGCTTCCCGATCCGATCGGCCAAGTAACCCGCCAAACCGCCGAACACCACAAACGGCAAGCCGAATACGATCGTCGCCACCCCCTGCAAATCCGCCCCCCCCCTTCCGCCACCGGCGCCGCCGCCGCCGCCGCGGTCGGGACCGCCAACAACAACAACAACTGCTTGAACAGGTTGTCGTTGAACGCCCCAAAAAACTGGGTCGTCAAAAATCCCACGAACGGCCCGCCGGCCAACGATATCTCCGGGATCGCCGGACCCGCGTCCGTCGACTTCGAATCCGCCGGCCCCCCTTCCCTCCCCACGGCTCGCCCCTCGATCGCACCCGAATCCTGCGGATCGTGAGGCAAAGGCCCGTCTGGCCCCGCGTGCGGCTGGTCGTTCATTCGCGATCCGTCGGTCGAGGGCGGGTCGTCCCCAGCCCGGTGGCGATTAAATGCTCGGTCCGTTCGCGATAAGATAACATGCACCATCCACTTTGCCCCCCGCACACGGTCCGCAGCACCATGACACCATCCCCCCCGTGCGACCCGCCGCGTCCGAACTCCCTCCGAGTCCTCGGCCCCGCGATCCCCCTCCTCGCCCTCCTCCTCTGCCCGATGGTCACCAACGCCCAAGACTGGAAATCCGATCTGGTCGACTACCCGGCGAAGTCGGACGACGGCGCCGAAGTCGGATGCCGACTCCTCCGCCCCGCGACGGTCGAAGCGGACCGCCGATACCCGCTGGTGTTGTTCCTGCACGGCGCCGGCGAACGGGGCGACGACAACGATGCCCAACTGAAACACGGCGTCGCCGAGTTCTACCTCCGCCGCGAAACCAACCCCTGCTTCCTGCTCGCCCCCCAATGCCCGAAAGGACAACGCTGGGTCGACGTCGACTGGGACGCCGACTCGGGCCAAGGGACCTTCCCCGATCACCCGTCCGCACCGATGGCCGCGGCCTGGGCCGCCGTCGAAAAATTGCTCGCCGAAGAACCGATCGACCCCCGTCGCATCTACGTCACCGGACTCTCGATGGGCGGCTACGGAACTTGGTTCGCCGCCGGACACTACCGCGATCAAATCGCAGCCGCCGTCCCGATCTGCGGCGGCGGTGATCCCACCTGGGCGAAACGCTATCTCGAGCTCCCGATGTGGGCCGTCCACGGCGTCGCCGACCCGACCGTCCCGATCAAACGGACCCGTGAAATGGTCGACGCGATCCGCGCCGCCGGCGGCGATCTCGGCGTCACCGAATACCCGGGCGTCGGCCACGACAGCTGGACCCCGATCTACGCCGACGACCAACTCCACCGCTGGCTCTTCGACCAACAACGAACTGACGAGTCCGAACGCTAAACCGAACCCCGATCCCAACCATCACCCATCGATCCAACTTCACCATGAACACCGCCACCACCCCCAATTCGTCCCGCCTGCACCCGAATCACGACCCGCGGCGCCTCCGCCCCCTCGTGGCGATCCTCCTCGTGGCGATCCTGCTCGTATGCTTCCCCCTCGCAGCGACCACGCCGGCTCAGAATCCCACCGCGAACACCGATGACAGCGTCGCCCCCGGGATCAACGACAACTTTCTCGATCCCAACCTCGACGTCGCCGAGTGGGTCGAACGGTTCGAAGTCGAAAGCCGCGAAGTCTACAACGCCCGGCAAGAAGTGCTCCGGCGGCTCAACCTCCAACCCGGTGACCGCGTCGCCGACATCGGCGCCGGAACCGGCTTCTACTCGCTGCTGATGGCCGACGAAGTTACCCCCGAAGGCTGGGTCTACGCCGTCGACATCGCCCCCAAGTTCGTCGAACACCTGGCGAACCAATTCGCCAACCGAGACATCGAACACGCCACCACCGTGCTCTGCGACGGACGATCCGTTCGCCTACCCCCGGCGTCGATCGACGCCGCCTTCATCTGCGACGTCTACCACCATTTCGAGTTCCCCGAAGCAACGATGCGTTCGCTCCACCAAGCCCTGAAACCCGGCGGGCGAGTCATCGTGATCGACTTCGAACGGATTCCCGGCGTCTCCCGCCAATGGACCCTCGATCACGTCCGCGCCGGTAAACAAACCTTCCTCGACGAAATCCGCTCCGTCGGCTTCGAACTCGTCGCCGAACGAACCATCCCCGAATTCAAAGAAAACTATTTCCTCGAATTCCAAAAACCCAACAACTAACGGAAAAACACCCCTCTGTGTCGCCTTGATATGGAAAAACAGGGAAACCTGCGGCGTCGTGACTGAGTTTCACCCCGGTCGTACTCGTGCTCCTACTCGACCGCATCCGGGCAACTCTGCCAACGAGTACGAGTACCGGCGAAACGCCTGAGTACGAGTACGACCCGAAAGGCTCTTCCGCGATTTTAGTGGCTTGCGGGCTGGCGTCGGCGAGGTTTTTTCAGGCATCGCTGCGATGTCCGAATGTTGAATGAAGTATGCTGATCG
>JAWLFY010000065.1:0-25624 GCA_041685355.1 Pirellulaceae bacterium
GTCGCCGGTGGCGACCGCGGTGACCGAGAAGCCTCCGGCGCGCACCACATCGCATAAGATCGCTCTGGTCACGCGAGCGGGTTCGACGACCAGCACCGTCGATTTATTCATCTCGTTTACCGCTTCGTTCGTTCACGTGTCAGCCTTCCCGTGATTCATTCACAGTGATCACCGATCATGACGCCCCCCGAGGTTCACCCCGCCGGGCACTTTTCAGATAGCGGCCCCTTACTCGACAGGTCCTCTCAGCCGAGGTATCGGCGATCGAGCGGCCGGGCGTCAGTAATTGGCAATGTGCCGAAGCGGGGCCCCGGCGTTCGGCACGGAGTCGAACGGTTATATCGTTCGTGACACGAAACTTGCCGTCGAACGGGCACACTAACAAACGGCGCCGCGGACGAAGCTGGCTCTCGCGTGATCGTGTAGCATTTGCGGTAGGGCGTCCAGCGAAAACTGACGATTCACGTGTCCATTGACGAAGGCGACTTTATTCATGCCATAAACGTCCGAACTCGCCTCGTCTTGTCCCAACACGAAGCCACCTGCCTTACGGATCGCCGCGCAACCTGCAGCGCCGTCTTGTCCCATCCCGGTCATGATGACCCCCAAGCAGCGGCTTCCGAAAGCCGCTGCCACATCGGTCATCATGACGTCGACCGAGGGCCGGTGACCGCTGACGAGTTCCCCGTCGTCCAGGCTGCTGATGACCGACGATCCGCGTCGTCGAAGCCTCAGGTGTCGGCCACCGGGAGCGACCAATGCATGGTTGGGGCGCAAGGTATCGCCGCCGCTCGCCTCTTTGACCGTGATACTCGAAAGCGTATCGAGCCGCTGGGCGAACGGACCGGTGAACGTCGGCGGCATGTGTTGCACGATCACGATCGGCGGCAACGGCGGTTGCAGCGCCGAGAACAAGGCCGTCAGCGCGGGAGGACCGCCGGTGGAGATCCCGATGGCAATGCAGCACGATTCGAACCCGCAAGGAAAATCAGGAACGTGGGCGTGTGAGCGGACCTCCGCCGATCGGGTTTGCCGCAGTTTGCGATCCTGGCGAATGCGAAGCACCTGTCGCACATCGGCCCCCGCCATCGCCCGGATCTTTCCCACCAATTCTTTGCGAAAATCGGTGGCGGCCTCCCGCGCGTTGCTTGGCTTCGGGACGTAATCCATCGCCCCTTGCTCAAGAGCTTGCAAGGTAGTGTGGGCGCCCCGCGCGGTGAACGAACTGACCATGATCACAGGGACAGGGTGCTTCCGCAGCATTTGCTCCAGGACCTCGAATCCATCCAACCCCGGCATCTGCACATCGAGCGTGACGATGTCGGGACAACACTCTTCGATGTTTCGCAGCGCCGTCTTGCCGTCGGGCGCCGCCCCCACCAC
This sequence comes from Pirellulaceae bacterium, assembly GCA_041685355.1. Taxonomy (GTDB): domain Bacteria; phylum Planctomycetota; class Planctomycetia; order Pirellulales; family Pirellulaceae; genus JAWLFY01. The sequence continues at coordinate 1,384 of JAWLFY010000065.1, forward strand.
TTCAATCCCCGAAGCGGTACGAAGTTGGTCGCAGATCAGCTCTCGTGACAGCGGGGAGTCGTCGACCACCAGCACCCGCACCGTTTTCGCCGTCATGTTGCGGTTCCCTGCAACTCGGGCGTCAACCCGTTTGCCCCGACGGAACCGTCCGTTTTCGCCGCATCACGGCCGGTCGCGAAACGGTCCGCTAATTCCACAACTCTTCCCAGCTCCGGCTTCGTGATCTGCGCGTCCGCTTTGACGAACGCTCCCTTTTTCTCGTTGTCCGGCGTCAGGATCGATGAGTACAAAACGACAGGAAGTCCTTGCAGTTGGGGGTGGCTTTTGATCCGTTTGGTCAGATGGAACCCGTCCATCACCGGCATTTCGACATCGCTAATCATGAGGTCGGCGAAGTCCCGAAAATCCTGTCCCCCTTCGAGCCTCCGCTCGATCCAATCCCACGCTTCGCCGCCGTTGCTGAAGGAGGTGATTTGCCGGTAACCGCTTTGCCGGAGCACACCCTCGACCGCCGCCCGAACGGTGGCCGAGTCATCGGCGACCAGCACTTTCACGTTGTGCCGCGGGACGTTGTGGGGATTCGGGACCACCTCCGAGCCAAGGTCTTTCTTGGAGACTTGCGCCGTAATGGTTTCGAAGTCCAACATGATCACCAGCTGTCCGTCCAGCTCGGTCACCGCGGTGACGGGGGAATTCTGTCGGGTGACCAACGACGGTAACGGCATCACTTGTTGCCAGCTGATCTTGTGAATCCGTTCAACCTGATCGACCAGAAAGGCGGTTTGGGAATGATTGAATTCGGTCAGAATCGCGGTCGGGCACTCCCCTTGCCGCGGCTCTTGCTTCAGGTGGCGATGGAGCGAGACGCACGGAATGACGACATCCCGGAGTCGAAAACACCCCAGCACCGACGGATGTGCTTTGGGAAGTGCGGTGATCGGCGGAGCCACCAGGATTTCTCGAACCTTGGCGACATTGATCCCGACGCGGTAGACCCCCACTTGGAATACGAGTACCTCGACTTCGTTCGTGCCACTCTCTAGGAGGATGTCTTTTTGTAGTAGCAGGTTTCCGACGTGGCTTGTCATCTCGCAACGCCTCGCGGCGGTCCAGGAGGGGGGGATTCAAAGGGGGAGCGGGCGGGGACGTCGAGCGAGTTTGTCCAGCGCTGACCGCAAGCGATCTTGGGCAAACGGTTTGACGATGAAATCCGACGCGCCGAGATCCAGCGCCTGCTGCAGAACTTCACGCTGATCAATGGCGCTGACAACCAAAACACGGGCGGACGGATCCTCGCCGCAGATTTCGCGGAGCGCCTGCAGTCCGTCGCTTTCGGGCATCACCAGATCGAGCGTTACCGCCGTCGGCCGGAGTTCGCGATAGCGGGCAACCGCTTGCTGTCCGTTGACCGCTTCGGCAACGATTGTCCACTCATCCGTGACGGCAATGTCCTTGATCATTTCACGAATGATCATCGCGTCATCGACGACCAGCAATGTCTTGTCCATCATAAATTGCCCGAAGGAAATTCGAGGTAGATTTCTCAGAGAATGGTGGGCATCTCGCCCACGATCTCGATCTTCAGTTGTCCGTGTTCGGGGAGCACCGTGACGCGGCGACCTTTCGGCCCACCGATATGTTCCGCTGTGATCGGGATTCGGCACTGTCGAAGTCGCTCGACCACGGCGGCGTGGTTCTGCAAGCCGATTCTCAGCGGGCCCGAACCGCCGAACATCGTCGCCCCGCCGGCAAGTTTGGCTCGCAGTTGGTGCGGCACAATTTTTTGTTGTTGAAACATCGCGAGCATGGCAGGAACGGCGGTATCCGCGAATTTTCCGGCCAAGGCACTCGCGTTTCCCCGCGATTCGGGCAACACGATGTGCGCAAAAGCGGCCACCTGCCGGTTGGGGTGGAACAACGTCAATCCGATGCACGAGCCAAGAATGGTCGTCGCGACCTGACCGGGGCCGACGAAAGCGATTTTGCCCATCCCGACGGCGATTTCTTGTATTTTACGATCTGTGATCATTCCGGCGTACTCATGTCAAGCTTCGCTTGTTTTTCCCCGACACGGCTGGGCCGAGGACCGAACGGCCGTGAGCATCCGCTCCCGCAAGCCATCGCTCGGCAAGAAGAAGACGTTCCAATTCAGCTGCTCTCGATCAAGTTGAAAGCGTGTCCGGCAGACCAGCACCCGGTCGCTGACCATCGCTTGACACGTCATCGCCTGCTGCAGAACGCTGACCGCGTAGTCCCGAATAAAAGTTGGCGGTGACGGGATCATCGATTCTCCGGTCAGCGCCGTGAGGGCATTCAGATAGGCAGAGACGAGAATGTTACCTGTCTCCATCACCGCCGATTTTTCAACCTCGCTCCAAGCCGGGTCCATGTCGGGTTCGCGACCCAATAGCGCGGCGGCCAGTTTCTGGCCCTCGCGGTCGTCAACCGCCAAGATGAAACGGCCCTCGGTCAACCCCGAGATCCCCAGGGTGACCATCGCATAAAGATCCGCGCCCACGCCCAACGACACGGCGGATTCCTCCAGAGGCACTTCACGGTGTTCGTCAAGCGTCAACGTCACCCGCCCGCCCGTCCACCGCTGTAGCGCGGCGGAAGCTTGTCCGATCGCGGACTGGTAAAAGGGCCGCATCAGACATTCATCGGCGTCGAAAATTGGAGCTTCGTTCATGACTTAGGTTCCCGCCGATCGGCCGGCCATCTGGAGCATTGCGGAGACGTCAAGAATCAGTGAGACACGGCCGTCTCCCAGGATGCTGGCCCCGGCGAGCCCGTGCACGTTACGATAGTTTTCGGCAAGCGATTTGATCACGATGTCCTCTTCCCCCAACAGCTCATCCACGACCAGTCCGAGTTCGCTGCCGTCACTCCCCACGATCACCAATGTGGCTTGGCTTTGAGCCGGAAGGGGCGGGGTCGGGTGATGCCAACGGAACAACTGATTGAGTTCGACGACAGAGACGACCCGTCCTCGGACTCGGGCCGTCTTCATCCCATGAACCGTCTGTAGGTCTTCGGGCCCGACGCGCACGATCTCCCCCACCGATTCCACCGGCATCGCGAAAACGTCACCCCGAATCACCGTCAACAGGCTCGGCAGAATCGCCAAGGTGAGTGGCAACTTGACCGTGATCGTCGTGCCGACCCCGAGTTCGCTCTCCAGGTCGATCGTGCCGTTGAGCTGTTCGATCTTGGAGCGAACGATGTCCATTCCCATGCCGCGTCCCGAGATCTCGGTCACGGCCTCGGCGGTGCTGAATCCGGGCTCCCAGATCAAATTGAAAGATTGCGCCGGAGTGAGGCGTTCCGCATCTTGGGGAGTGACGATCCCCCGCGCGATCGCTTTGGCCTTCAACTTTCCCGGGTCGAGTCCCTGCCCATCGTCGCGGACTTGGATAAAGATCCGATTGCCACGGTGGAAAGCGTCCAAAGTGACCGTCCCTTGCCTCGGCTTTCCCTTCGAAATCCGCTCTGCGGGAGATTCGATGCCATGGTCCGAAGCGTTTCGAACCATGTGAATCAACGGATCTCCGAGTTCATCGATCATCCGCTTATCGAGTTCGGTCTTTTCGCCGCGAATCAGCAATTGAACGTCTTTCCCGTTCGTCCGCGTGATATCGCGAATCACACGTTTGAAGCGGGCAAACAAGGGACCGATCGGAAGCATCCGCGTATCCATCACGCTTTTCTGAATGCCATCCGAGACACGCTCCAACTGATGCATCGCTTCGGAGAACTCGTTGACCAGGGTGCGGCTCTCCGCCCACTGCTCGATATCGTTTTGCACGACCTCCAGATCCATCAGCAATTGCCGATACTCCGCCGCTCCCGCGTTGGACCACGAAGCCGATCCTTGGGATCTGGCGTCCGCTCCTTGTGACTCGCTCAGCATCCGTTCGATCGTCCCCTTCATATTACGGATCGATTGCACGGATTGCTTCCGCCCCGCGAGACCTCGAAACTGATCCGCGATCTGTCCGAAACGGGCTTTATTGATTACCAGTTGACCGGTCAGGTTCATCAGATGGTCAAGCCGTTCGATATCGACCCGCAGCGTTTCCGCAGGTTTCCCTTTCGCCGTCGACGACGTCTCGCGAGGCGGGGAGATGGGTGCCGGTCCTTGCGGGGATGACACGTTCGGGATCGCCTCTTCCGGTGCCACCGCCGGTTCGGCCACGTCGCGCGGTTCCGGTACAAGATTCGTGCCTTCCGGGCGGTCTGCCGCCGGACGCGCGTCGCTTCGAGGCTGCCCCTGCTCCGGTCGCTGCCCCTGCTCCGGTCGCCGGTCGAGTGAGTCCGAGATCAGCGGCTCCACGTGCACCGCAACTACCCCGTCCAGTTGCAGATGCTGCCGCACCTGCGTCGGCGTGACGGAAGTGGCCACCGCGAAGGCGAGCCGGACGACTTGCCGCATCTGGCTCAGTTCTGCCTCGGACGGTTCACTGAAAAAAATCTCCCCGAATTGCTCGAGTCTGCTGATCGCCAACTGCGCCTTGACTTCCGAAAGGGGTAATCCCGGTTCCAAGCAAAGGCAGCCCATCACCCCAACGGTCGCGTGGGAATGAAGGTCACCGATCTGGGCTCGCTCTTCCGCGGTGAGCACGGCAGTTGGGGGTTCCTCGGTGAACGTCGCGACCGGACCGGAAGGAATTTCTTCGCTTTCCCGGGGCGCCGCGGAAGCGAGCTGTTGTGGTTCGCCGGCGACGGGCTGCGATGGTTCGACTTGGCCGAGTTCGCGAACCGACAATTCAGGAGATGACGGCGCTTCGTCGTCTGGCTCGGGTGAGGTGTCCTCGGCCGAGGGCGTCGTGTCGTCGGCCGAAGGAGCGGTATCGTCAGCCGAGGGTGCCGCGTCGTCAGCCGAGGGTGCCGCGTCGTCAGCCGAGGGTGCCGCGTCGTCAGCCGAGGGTGCCGCGTCGTCGGCCGAGGGTGCCGCGTCGTCGGCTGCGGGTGCCGCGTCGTCGGCTGCGGGCGCCGCGTCGTCGGCTGCGGGCGCGGCGTCGGAATGAGCGTTCTGCAGTCGCCGATAAGCCTCCGCGAAGGTATCGGGCACCGAACCGCCATCACGCAAGGTCTCCACGAAGGCCCGCAGCGCATCGACCGCCCCGATCAAAGCGTCGGAAAGGGGATCGCTCAAGCCCTCTCCGGACTCCCGCAGCTCTTGCAGCAAGTCCTCCATCAGATGGGCCAGCTTGGCGGCTCGATTGAGTCCGATGGCCGCCGCACCACCTTTGATTTGATGGCAGCGAATCAGCAACGGGTCGATCTCGCTCGGGATCTCGCCGAGCAAGGTTTCGCTGATCAGGTCAAGTGACTCCGACGTCTCATCGATGAAAATCGAGAGGTACTTGGCGGGGATCTCTGATTCGTCCCGGACCTCGGCGAGCGGATCCCCCGGCGTCGGTTGGCTTGGTGCGTCCTGATTTTGAGGTCGGGCAAAGACGGGTTCTCCGCTCGCCGCAGAGCTTTCACTATCTCCTTCCGGCATTTGATCGGCCGCTTCGGCTCCGTCCGAAGGCGATGACGATTCATCGGGCAACTGTTGCATTTGATCACAAATGGTCTGGTACTCAACGGTTTGACCGGTCGGGTCACGAAGCTGTTCCACCATTCCGGTCAGCCGATCAAAGGCCTGGAACAACAGATCGACGGTTTCGCGGTTGATCGTCAAACGCCCACTCCGGGCGGCGTCGAAGACGTTTTCGATCCGGTGAGTGAGGGTGTTGACGTCGGACAGTTGCAACATCGCCGACAGCCCTTTCAGGCTGTGGGCATCGCGAAACATTTCGTTCAGCAGATCCGCATCGATGACCGGACGTGGGCCGTCGCCGAGCGAACTGACCAACTGATCCAGGGTCATCAGGTTGTTATTGAGGTTCGTCAGATAGCCTTCTGACTCATCGAGGAATTCCCCGAGCATTGCGGCCATGAATTCATCGTCGATCCCTTCTCCGTTGGCCTCCATGTTTCGTTCCTCTCGTGATTGGCCGGTTACCCGGCGTAGGGGTTCCGTGCGGGATTATGGTTTCCGGTGCAACCACGGTTCGACTCGTTCGTAGCCGCTGAGCAATTCACCGATTCCCTCCGCCGGACCGGAGACGAGCATCCCTTGCCGGCGGATCGCGCGATCGATGTGAGCGAAAACGTGGCGTTTGGAATCGGGATCGAAGTAGATCAGCACGTTTTTGACAAACACCAAGTCGAACGCCGTGGTTGGCACCGGATGCATCAGGTTGTGTTGCCGGAATCGCATCCACTGAGTCAACTCCGGCTTCGCCTTCCAACTGCCTCCGCCTTGGTCGGTAAAGAAACGTCGCCGATAGCTCTCGGGCACGTTCCGCATGGCGCGTTCTCCGAAGACTCCGGCGCGGGCGTGCTCCAGAGCGCCTGCCCCGATGTCTGTCCCCATGATCTCGATCTTCCATTGGCCGAGTCCTTGCAGTCGATCGGCAACGCAACAGGCGATGGTGTAGGGCTCATCGCCGGTGCTGCACGCGGCCGACCAGATCCGTAGCGAACGATCGTGGCGACCCGCCCTAACCTCCGCTCGGAGCTGTGGCAGGTAGGATTCGCGGAGCCAATTCCACTGGTTCAGGTCGCGGAATAGGTAGGTCTCGTGAGTGGTAACTTCTTGAAGAAACCCGTCCCAATCGCCATGCCCGTCGGGCAACCGACGTAGGTGCTGGAAGTAGGTCTCAAAATCTTGGAACTGATGGGCCCGCAACAGCCTCCGCAGCCGGTTCGACAACAGCGTCTTTTTTTGTGGCGGAATTCGGATTCCGGTTCGGTCGTAGATCAGCGCGGTGAAGCGACGTTGTTCGTCGTCGCTCAGCAGTTGCGTGACGGTAACGGAGGACATGTTCAACTCGAGTAAGAGAACGCTCGCGTCGGCGAACGGCGGGGCTGTTGGCAACAAGCCCCTTTGAGAACAGCAGCCGAGAGGCGACCCCGGTTCCCTCCGGGGTCGGTATCGTCGTTAAGCCGGCATCGCCGGCTACTTTTCCAGCTTGAAGCGGCTGACGAGATCACGCAGGGCGGCGGCTTGGGCACCTAGCTCTTCGCTACTGGACGCCATTTCCTCGCTGCCGGCAGCCGACTGCTCGGTGACCTGCGAGATCTGCTGGATCGCGGTGGAGACCTCCGAGGCGTTGTGCGACTGTTCGACCGTCGCATCGGCGATTTCCGCGATCCGCTTTGCCGTCACCTCGACCCCATCGATGATCTTGGTCAACGACTCGCCCGTCTGCTCGCTGAGCAGGGCCCCCTCTTCGACACGATGGGTCGACTCTTTGATCAACGAGGAAATCTCCTTGGCCGCTTCGCTGGAGCGTTCCGCCAGCTTGCGGACTTCGTCGGCCACCACGGCGAATCCCATCCCGTGTTCTCCGGCGCGGGCCGCCTCGATGGCGGCGTTGAGAGCCAACAAGTTGGTTTGGCTCGCGATCTCCGAGATCACCTGGATGATCTCACTGATTTGGCTCGAGGAGGCCTTAATTCGGTCCATGGCTTCGATCGACTTCTTGACCGCGGAGCCGCCTTCCTCCGCCAGTCCGCTGGTCTCGTTGGCCACTTTGTTGGCCTGGCCGGCGTTCTCTTTGACGGCATCGATGCTTCGGGTCAGTTCCTCAATCGCCGCACTCATCTCTTCGACCGAGGCGCTCTGGGTCTGGGCGCCTTGGGCGAGGCTCTGAGCGCTTTCGGCGACCACGCGTGAGCCTTCGGTGAACTGCGCGGCACCCTCGACCACTTGGGAGATGACATCGCGGAGATCGACAATCATCCGACGCAGCCCATCGGCGAGTTCACCGACGGCGTCTTCACCGGTGACGGTCACTTCGCTGGTCAAGTCGCCATCGGCGGCGGCGGTCACCACTCGGAGCAGGTCGTCGACCTTACGGCGAAGCTCCTCTTGCTGTTGACGTTCCCGTTCCTGGTTCTCCAGTTCACGTTGCTTCGCCAGTTTCTGTTCGGTAATCACTTCCCATGCGACCATCGGCCCGTAGTACTTGCCTTCGGAGTCAAAGATCGCGGACGTGGAGAGTTGCAGAAACTCGTCCCCCAGTTTGATCTCCGCGACGTGCGGCAGGTTCTTCGGATCACCCAGCAAGCGTCGCTGGTGTGACGGATTCTTGTGGAACACGTCATAGGAGCCGCCGACGATCTGATCAACTTTGACCGGCAACAGGTTTTCGATCGACTTCAATTTTTCCCGGGAGGCCGGGTTCATGTAAACGATCGTGCCTTCGGTATTGGCCAACATGATGTTGATTGGCGCGTTTTCCACGATCGCCGATTTTTGGGCGGCGTCGTCGCGGGCACGCACATCATCCGTAATGTCCGTGGCGTACTTGACGACTTTGTAGGTCTCTCCCTTTTCGTTCAGCAGTGCACTATATCTGGCCTGAATCCAGACATCACGTCCGCGCTTGTCGATCCGCAGGAACTGACCTTCTTGCGATTCGCCACGGGCGAGTTTTTTCCAGAACTCGCGGTATTCGGGACCGCTCGCGATATCGTCGGGAACGAACATGCGGTGATGATTGCCGCGGATTTCCTTCAGCGTGTAGCCGACGGTATCCAAGAAATTCTCGTTGGCGGTGATGATCGTCCCGTCGGGCTCAAATTCGATCACGGCGAAGCATTCGCCGATGGCTTCCAGCTGAGCACGCGCGTCTTGAAACGCTTCATGCGTCAACTGAGTTTCGACATCGGAAGAAGAATCTTGAACGCGTTTTTTTTCGACGGTGGCTTGGTTCATAAGACTGACCCCCTGTGCAGGAGTGAAACGGGAGAGGGAAAAACGGGAAGGACGAAAGAAGCGAGGGTGACGGCGGGAAAGGAATCGATCAGGGCTGTGAATCGGCGTTGACCGCGGGCTCGTGTTCGTCGCCCTCTTCGTGCAGCAAGATCTTTTCGATGTCGAGCAGGATCAGCAGCCGATTTTCGAGCTTCGCCAACCCGCCCAGATAGTCCTGACTCAGGCCCGCGACGGTCGGTGGGGGAGGGGCGATCTGTTCTTGTGAAATTCGGAGCACCTCGTTGACCGCGTCGACGATGATTCCGATCGTCTTGCCCGCGACGCTAACGACGACGATCCGGGTATCGTCGGTGCGTGCGGTTTCGGGGAGTCCGAAACGCAGCTTCAAATCGACGATCGGGATCACGGTACTGCGGAGGTTGATCAGTCCCTTGACGTATTCCGGCGTTTCCGGGACCTGGGTGATCTCGCCGACGAGAATGATTTCGCGAACTTTGTTGATCTCGATTCCGTATTCTTCCTCCGCCAGCCGAAATCCGACCATCTGCAACGATCCGTCCGTATCGATCTTGCGTTGTTCCGGATTCGCCGCGGCCAACGTGGCGTTCGACATCTCGTTCGGCTCCATTTCGAGTCAGTGCAGGGGGGGCAGTGGCGACGGCATCGGAAACCGGCGGATCACGAAGCCGGCTTTGCCCGGGAGCATATGACCCACGCGATCGCGCGAGTCAAGCTGATCGTCATGTTTTCGGGATGGATATCGTCCGCGCGACCGGACGCCATCGGTCCAGCCGTTGCCGTCGGCAGGGGGAACCCGATGGGATTCATCAACCACGCCCAGGTTGACGATCAGACGTCTCCCAGAAAGTCCGCTCTCCCCGCGAGCATGAGAGCGTTGATCGCGAAGAAACGCGGAAAACGCTGGCTCAAAGCCGGCCGAGGATCCGGTCGAGCGAATCGGAAGTCTGGTAGATCAGGGCTTCCGGATAATGCGGGTACGGATGGAAATACTCGAACGTCACGTACCCGTCGTAGTCGAGCGTGTCCAACGCTTCCATCACCGCCGGCCAATTCGTCGTCCCGTCGAGCAGCGGACGGAACGCCTCAAGAGAATAGTCGGTGCCGTTCTTGGTGAACTCTTTGAAGTGAATGTTTCGGATCCGATCCCCCAGGATCGGTACCCAGTGCTCGGCGTGTTGGAACATCGAGATGTTGCCAGTGTCGTAGTGAACGCCGACCGCATCGCTGCCGAGTCGATCGACGAACGCGTTCATCTCCATCGGGGTCATCAGAAACCCGTTGAAAAAGATGTTCTCAAGGTTCAGCGATACCTTTTTCCGCTCCGCCGCGGAAACCAGTTTGCCGACCGCGTCCAACGCCCGCTGTTCGCAGACGTCGTTGGGGACGGGCTCATGGTCGTCACGCCACGGGATGTGGACGGCGCCGGGAACCACCAGCAAGTTCGTGACCCCCATGTGGTGAGCTGCGTCGCACATCCGACCGGCCAACTCGATTCCCCGCGATCGCTTCGCCGGGTCGTTGCTGGTCAGCGGGTAGGGCCAGAACAGGAACGAGCATAAGCCGCTGATCTCGATGCCGATCTCGTCGGCGCGACGACGGATCGCCGCCAAGTCCTTCGGCGACGCCTGTGGGGAAAGGTCGTTGTCCAAGTCGTAGTTCAGCTCGATCGCGTCGAAACCGGCCTCCTTGGCGAGCCGCAAGCACTCGTCCAAGCTCATCCGATCGGGATACGGGAAGGCCCACAGGTTGATCGATTTCTTGGCGCGATAGCGTTTGGGTGATTGACTCCGATCGTCCGGCTTCGCGGTCGCCCCGCGGGCGGTACCCTCGGCAGGATCCTGTGCCGCGGCGGCCCCGGCGGAGGACGCCGCGATCCCGCACGCGGCCAAACCCGCCGCCAACGCGTCCCGGCGATGAACCCGCCGCGTTTGACCGAGAGGGACACACCAACGGTCTTGATTCGAGTTCATCGATCTGGCTCCGGTCGCTTCAACCCGTCTCGTTTCGTCGTCGGCTTCGATTCTATCAGCGGAGAAACGCGTCCGGGGGAACCTCCGGATCTGGACCCGCCCGATTTACACCCCGCACGGGATTGCGACCGCGGGAGTCGCTATGCTGAATGTCTCGGGAAGGTAGCCGACGCCGGTTCGGATACCCGGAAATTGACGCACCGTAGGAACATCATGTCGGTTGTTTTGGCGTTTGACCAAGGGACGACCAGCTCACGCGCGATCCTGTTCGACCGAGCGGGATCGATCGTCGGCACGAGCCAAGCCGAATTCACCCAGCACTACCCGCACCCGGGATGGGTCGAGCACGATCCGGAAGAGATTTGGGATTCGCAGCTACGGGTCGCCCGCCAGGTGTTGTCGGAGGCTTCGCTCGAAGCGAGCGACGTGGCGGCGATCGGGATCACGAACCAGCGAGAAACGACGCTCGTTTGGGATCGGGCGACGGGCGAGCCGATCTATCCCGCGATCGTCTGGCAAGACCGTCGGACCGCCGATCTGTGCGACCGATGGGTCGAGTCGGGCATCGCCGAACGGGTCCGTCGGAAAACGGGGCTCGTCATCGACGCCTATTTCTGTGCGAGCAAAATCCGATGGATCCTCGATCACGTCGACGGATCGCGACAGCGAGCCGAACGGGGAGAACTGGCGTTCGGGACGGTCGATAGCTGGCTCATTTGGAAACTGACCGAAGGACGTATCCACGCGACGGACGTCACGAACGCGTCTCGAACGATGCTGCTCGACATCGAGACTTGCCGGTGGGACGACGAGATGCTCGAAACGTTCGAGATCCCGAGAGAGATGTTGCCGGAGGTTTTGCCGTCGGGGCACGTCTTCGGCAAGACGGACCCGAAGTGGTTCGGACGGGAAATCGAAATCGCCTCCGCGGCGGGGGACCAGCAGGCGGCCCTGTTCGGTCAAAACTGTACCCGACACGGGATGGCCAAGAGCACGTACGGGACCGGTTGCTTCGCGTTGATGAACGTCGGGAACGAACCGCTCTGGTCGAGTTCGAAGTTGCTGACCACCGTCGCGTGTCACCTGGGACAACGACGCGAATACGCGTTGGAAGGGAGCGTTTTCATCGCCGGGGCCGTCGTCCAGTGGCTGCGTGACGGTCTCGGAATCATCGAACAGTCGAGCGACGTCGAAGCGTTGGCCGCGAGCGTGCCCGATAGCGACGACGTTTACCTGGTTCCCGCGTTCGCCGGGCTCGGAGCACCCCACTGGGACGCTCACGCTCGAGGAACGCTGATCGGGATCACCCGCGGGACAACCCGCGCGCACCTCGCCCGCGCCGCGCTCGAAGGGATCGCGTTCCAGGTCGCCGACGTCCTGGAAACGATGCGGGAAGACTCGAAGAGCGAAATCCGACAACTGCGGGTCGACGGGGGCGCGGCCGCGAACGACCTGTTGATGCAGTTCCAAGCCGACATCAGCGGCGTCCCCGTCGTCCGTCCCAAGGTGATCGAGACGACCGCACTCGGCGCCGCGTTCCTCGCCGGGTTGGCCGTCGGCTTTTGGAACGACATCGAAGAGATCGAACGGGTGTGGAAAACGGACCGGGTGTTCGAACCCGCCATGAACGACGACGAAAGGGAGCGGCGACACGGTCGGTGGCGACAAGCCCTCGACCGCGCCCGCGGATGGGATTGCCGGTCATGAGTGACGCGCGAACCGGTGCCGAATCGAATGCGATCTCCGAAGGTTTACGACGCGACGCGTCACTCGACCGTATGCGGGATCGGTCCAAGCCATGGGACGTGGCGGTCATCGGCGGCGGCGCCACGGGGGTCGGCGTGGCCCTCGATGCGGCGACCCGAGGATTGTCGGTCGTGTTGGTCGAGCGGTCCGACTTCGGAAAAGGGACGTCCAGCCGGAGCACGAAACTCGTTCATGGCGGGGTCCGGTATCTCCAACAAGGAAACGTCACGTTGGTGCGCGACGCGCTCCGAGAGCGGACGCGCCTCCGCGAAAACGCCCCGCACCTCGTCCACGATCTTCCCTTCCTGATTCCCTGTCGTCATCTCGGACAACGCCTCTACTACACCGCCGGGTTAAAGGCGTACGACCTGCTCGCGCAGAAGAACTCGTTCGGTCGATCGCACGGCGTCGGAGGCGCCGAAGCTCACCGGCTGGTCCCGGCACTTCGCCCCGAGCGGGCGTCGGCGGGGGTCGTTTATCACGACGGCCAGTTCGATGACACGCGGTTGCTGATCGCGATGGCCCGAACCGCAGCCAACCATGGCGGATGCCTCGTGAACTACGCGTCGGCCGAAGACCTGATCAAAGATCGCCAGGGACACATCGTGGGGATCCGAGTCCGTGACGAGCTACAGTCCGATTCGGTCGAAGTGAAGAGTCGCTGTGTGATCAACGCGGCGGGCCCGTTTTGTGACGCGATTCGGCGCATGGACGATGACACCGCGGCGCCGTTGGTGGCCGCGAGCCAGGGCGTTCACCTCGTCCTTCCGCGATCGTTTTTCTCAGGCGACGTGGCGTTGATCATCCCGAAAACGGCCGACGGTCGCGTGCTGTTTTTCATCCCGTGGCACGATCGCGTCGTCGTCGGCACGACCGACACGCCGATTCCCCAAGCCGTCGACGAACCGACGCCTCAAAGCGACGAGATCCGTTTCCTGCTCGACACCGCGGCGGAGTATCTCGAACGCCCGCCACGGATCACGGACGTGCTCAGCTTGTTCACCGGGATCCGTCCGTTGGTCCGAGACGATCGATCGGCCCGAACCGCATCCCTCTCGCGAGACCACCGCATCGAAGTCGTTGACTCGGGATTGATCACGATCACGGGGGGAAAATGGACAACGGTCCGAAAGATGGCGGAAGACTGTATCGACCGCGCGGTGGAGGAAGCGGGGCTCCACGCGGGCCGGTGCCAAACCGAGCATCTACGGCTCCACGGTTGGCAGTCGGAGCCTCCCGAGGGATCAAACGGGAGCGAATGGCGGAACGTCTACGGATCCGACCAGGCGTCGCTGCAAACGATCGAGGCGGAATCGCCCGAACTGGCAAGACCGCTCGCCGAAGGATTGCCGTTCTGCGGTGCGGACGTCGTGTGGGCGACCCGATTCGAGATGGCGATGACGGTCGACGACGTCCTCACGCGGCGAACCAGGATGCTGTTGCTCGACGCCCGCGCCGCTGTCGATGCCGCACCGCGGGTCGCCGAATTGATGGCGATGGAACTCGGCCGGGACGAAACGTGGTGCGGTCAACAGGTCGAATCGTTCACTCGGGCCGCGGCCCCTTACCTGCCGCCGACCGACACCACGTCCAAGTGATCACGAACCACATTCGCGTGATCACGACCGGGACGGGTCGGCATCCCCCGCGGCGGTGACCGGCAACGGTTCGGCCGATTCATCGACGTCGCCAGAATCCTCCGCTCCGCCGCTCTCATTGGTGACGCCACCTTCAACCTCAACATCCTCGACGGCGGGATCCGACTCTTCGATCGCAAGCGGTTCCAGATCGATCGCCTCGTCACCGGCCAGCTCTTCGAGGACCAACAATTGCTCTTCAATCGCGGTGATGAATTTCTTCCGATCCTCCAACATCTCGTCGTTCATCGCCGTAACGACCCCTTCCATTTGGGTGATCCAATCCCGGATCCGGCCCCGGTCGGCCTCGTCAACGGCAGCGAGTAGCCCACCGGGCTGATTCGGCGGTCCCGTTTTTGCCGAACCGGTCACCGCCAGGTGCAATTGTTGCATCAGGAGGTTGAGGTGACGCCGGGACGCGAGCACTTCGGGGGGCTGTGGCTTCGCCTCGGGCTGACCGCCGAAGCCATCACCCCCGGGAGCGTAGCCGCCGTCGAAGTCCTCTTCCATGCCGTAGTCCCCGCCCATGTCTCCGCCCATGTCTCCGCCCTCGTACCCGTCGCCGCCGGGAGCCATCATGTCGCTCGATTCCTCTTCCCCGTACATGTCCCCTCCGCCTCCACCAGGTCGGCGGCGGGGTTCGCTCGCAGATTTGAGCAAGTCACGCGCGGCCCGCGGCTGATCCTGGGCGGCGTTTGGCGGATCGAACGATTGCAACCTCTCGAGCTCCGACTGAAACGACCGCATCATCCTCGCCGACCATTTGTCGAGAACCGCATCGGGTTCCGGAACGTTCCCCGCCAACCCCTCATTCATCCCCGCGATCCGGGCGGCGGAGTGAAACGCGATCAGGTCGGGCGAATTTCGGGAGGTACTGATCGAAACCAATTTCGTCGCGAGGTCTTTGTCGCTTCCCCCCTGCAAAAGCCCGAGCATGTCGACCGCGAACCGTTGCAGGTAAGCGTGGACTTCCGGGGAACGATCCTCCGGGGCCGTGCTATCGAGCAAGTTCCTCATCTCCGCGACGACCTTCGCCTTGAGAGCGTCATCGAGTTGCGGATAGCCGTAGCTCACCTGATGATGCACCCCTTGGAGCGCGGCAGCCCGCACCCCCTCGTCGTTCGCCTCGTCGCTGTAAATGGTCAACAGCAAATCGACGGTTTGCGGGATCACCCGTGGAGGCTGACCGAGCGATGGGGCCCCCCGATTGAGCCTCGATAGCGTCAAGATCGCGGCGATCCTTCCCGGGGGGTGGTAGTTCCCCGTCGCGACCCCCCTCATCCCTCGATAGACGTTCTGCAACAAAGAGTTGGCAATGGAAGACTTCGACCTTTGAGCCATGACGACCGCTTCGGTCAAGGCCGTCGTCAGTCCCGTGATCTCGGAGGTGGCGTCCGGATCGGTGATCCGCGCCGGGACGTACGTCGACGCGAAGCCGACGGCGAGCCTGCGGTCGCGATAACCTTCGGGGTCTTTCGTCATCGAATACCCCCGCAGCGCCTGTTGCATCCGCTTGACCATCCGCTCGTCGAATCGCTCCGGCCTCGGCAACTCCACGACGTCGTATTCCGCCTCCTGGCCGCTCGCCGACGCGGCGAACGCGGCGACGATCCCCGCCGCGAGAAACCCGCAAACCGATGCCCAGGCCATCGGCCGGGCCGAGGGAGATTCGAATGAGGTCGCCACGTGAGAACGCATGGGAGTTCCACCGTTGGAGTCGTAATCCCGAATCGGGTCGGGACGGATGGTAGACAAGTCGCGAGGACGGGTCCATTATCTGCAAGCAGCCGCGGGTCCGTCAAATCACATCTTAGTCGAAAACCGCGACAAGTGAGCGGGCGGTGGCTCGCCCGGTTCCGAACTTGTCGAGATCCCGAGCGTCCCGTATCCCGAGCGTCCCGGATCCCGAGCGTCCCGGATCCCGAGCGTCCCGGTCCCGAGCGTCCCGTATCCCGAGCGTCCCGTGCCCCGAGCGCCCCGTGTCCGCCCGACCCCACCGCCCCGATGCGACCGACCCGAACCCTCTCGCGGGCCCGGACCCTCCGAGCCGACCGACACGTTCGCCGGGATCGACACGTTCGCAGACGCCGACGTCGCGAAAAAAGCCGTGGCCGCGTCCCCGTGACCCGGAGGTGCTTCACCGGTTGGCGCACGAGGTTTCGCGGCGACGGTTCACGAGCGAGTACATCACCCGAATGCAATCGGAGATCCATCACCAGTCGCTCGTCCTCAGCCGCACGCTCGACCGGCCCAATTTCACGAAGCTCGGCCGCGACGACGTGGCCCGAATGATCCGCCTCTACGACGAGCGGTTCTTCGCGGGTCAGGTGCTCTCGGCGGCGGAGGCGGAAGGGCTACGCTTCGGGATCTCTTCCCGCATGACCCGGATCGCCGGCAAGCTGGTGACGCACTATCCCGAGGGGAATCGCGACGGGCCACGCCGGTTCGAACTGGTCCTGTCGTCGACCCTCCTGTTCCAAACGTTCGACGAGGTAAACCGACCGGTCGAAGTCACCGGGCGAATGTGCCGTGACCGGCTCGAGGCGATGCAGCGGGTCGCCGAACACGAATTGGTGCACTTGGTGGAGATGTTGGTGTGGAACGACGGGAACTGCTCCGGGGCCCGCTTCCGATCGATCGCCCATCGCTACTTCGGCCACACCGACTATCGACACGACCTGATCACCCAACGCGAGCGGGCGGCTCGGGTCTATGACCTCCGCGTCGGCGACCGGGTCGCGTTTCGGCATCAACGGGGAACCCTGCGGGGGCGGATCAATCGGATCACCCGCCGCGCGACGGTGCTGGTCCCTGACCCGAGGGGCGAGCGGTTCTGCGACGGCAACCGATACGTCCGCTACTATGTCCCGCTTGACCAGCTGACAAAGATCGTTTGATGCTGACCGTCGAATCCCTATCGAAAATTTTCCCGCTCGACACCGGCGAGGTACGCGCGGTCGATGACGTTTCGTTCCACGTCGGCCCTCGCGAGGTGTTCGGGTTGCTCGGACCGAACGGGGCCGGCAAGACGACGACGCTGCGAATCATCCTCGGGTTGCTCGAACCCGACCACGGGTTCACGGAGGTCGACGGACACCGGACCGCTTCCGACCCGTTCGGGGTGAAGTCACGGCTGGGGTTCGTCTCCGCCAACGACGGCGTCTACCCGTGGCTCTCGGTCCGCGAGATGTTGCTCTACTTCGGCGACCTGTACGGCGTGGCGCCCGACGACGCGAAGGCGCGGATCGCGGCGTTGGCGGAGCGGATGGGGATCGCCGCGTTTCTCGACCGGCGGGCGGGGACGCTCAGCACCGGCCAACGGCAACGGGTGATCCTGGTCCGCGGGTTGGTCCACGATCCGCCCGTGATGTTGCTCGACGAACCGACACGGGGGCTCGACGTCGTCGGGGTACAAACGATCTTCGAATATATCGATCACCTCCGCGAAATGGGAAAGGCGGTCGTCGTGTGCACCCACCGGCTCGACGAGGCGGAACGGCTGTGCGACCGCTTCGGGCTTCTGCACCAAGGCCGATTGCGTCACGGCGGCACGCTCGCCGAGCTCCGCGCGGCGACCGGACGCCAACACTTGGTGGAAATGTTCGTCGATTTGCTCCAGGATCCTCCCAAGACGACGTCAGGTGAATCGGCATGACAGGTGAGCGAGGTCGACTCGCGCGGCTGTGCCAGAAAGAGCTCCGGGAGACGATCCGCGACCGCCGCACGATCGTCACCTTGGTGTTGATGCCGTTGCTGGTCTATCCGCTACTCAGCATGGCACTCAACCGTTACATCCTCTCCTCGGGTACCTCCGCGACAGCCGGATACAGCATCGGGGTCGCGACCGAGGCGGAAGGGGTGGAGCTCGACCGTTGGCTCAGCGATCCCCGCAGCCAACCGCCGGACGCGGTCCGCGCCGCGAGCGGCGGCGGGGTGGCGGAGTTTCAGATCTTCGTGACCGGGGACGTGACGCCGCGCGAAGCGGTCGAGCGGAACGACGTCGACGTCGGCGCGGCGGTCGAACCGGGCTCGCGTCCCGGCACGCTCCGAGTCCAGCTGATCGCCTATCAGGGTGACTCGGCGAGCGAGGCCGCGCGACAAATCCTCGTGCAACGGTTTCAGTGGCTGCGTTTGGCCGAAGCGGAAAATCGGGCCGCCGCCGACGACCCGTCGTTCGCCTCGACGGTCGATATCGAAGTCGAAACGGTCGGCGAGGCCCGCTCCCGGTCGTTGTTGGGAACGATCGTGCCACTGGTGCTCGTGCTGATGACGATCACCGGGGCGGTCTATCCCGCGATCGACTTGACCGCCGGCGAACGCGAACGGGGCACGATGGAACCGTTGATGGCGTCCCCGGTGTCGCGGACGTCGCTGTTATTCGCGAAATACGCCGCGGTCGTTGTCGTCGCCCTGTTGACCGCGGTGGCGAACCTGCTGGCGATGTTCGTCACGCTGTGGGCCAGCGGATTGCTCGAACAGGTCACCGGCGAAGGGGCGGGCGTGCCATGGCGCGCGGTCGCGCAGATCCTGGCGTTGTTGATCTTGTTCAGCGGGTTTTTCTCGGCGCTGCTGCTGTCCCTCACGAGCTTCGCGAAGTCGTTCAAGGAGGCGCAAGCCTACCTGATCCCCGTGATGTTGCTCGCCCTCGGGCCGGCGATGGTGTCGTTGATGCCGGGCGTACAGCTCGCCGGTCCGCTGGCGATCGCGCCACTGCTGAACATCGTTCTGCTCGCCCGCGACGTGCTGTCGGGCACGGTCGAGCCGACGTCGGCGGTGGCGGCGGTCGTGAGCACCCTCGCGTACGCCGCCGCGGCCCTCGGTGTCGCCGCACGGCTGTTCGGTAGCGACGCGGTGACGCGGACGAGCGACCAATCGATCGGGTCGCTGTTCCGCCGTCCGCCGATCACGACCCCCGTCCCGACCCCGCAAGCGGCGTCGCTGATGCTGGCGCTGTTGGTCCCCGTCTACTTCGTCGTTTCCAACGGCCTGATGCGGTTCTTGAGCGCGAACCGCGAATCGTTTTCGCTCGGTGGACAGTTATTACTCAATGCCGCGGCGCTGACCGTCGCGTTCGGGTTCGTCCCGCTGCTCGCGGCGTACCTCGGCCGAAACCGGCTGGCGACGACGTTCCGCTTCGGCCGGCCTGGGGCCGGCGGGTTCGTCGGCGCGGCGTTGATCGGATTGGGGGCCTGGGCGGTCGCCCACGAGGCGTTCGTGATCGCGGACGCCGCCGGCATCGGCGGGCTGAGCGAAGAACGGATCCGCGAAACGTTGAAAGTCGTCGAGAACTGGAAGCAGGTCTCCCCGTGGCTGTTGGTCGGCACGCTCGCCCTTGTCCCCGCCGTGATCGAAGAACTCTGTTTCCGCGGCTACCTGTTTTCGAGCCTGCTGCGTGTCCTTTCACCGGCCCGGACGATCCTGGTCACGTCGGTCCTGTTCGGGCTGTTCCACGTGTTGACCGGCAACGCCCTGCTGATCGAGCGGTTCATCCCCACGACACTGCTCGGGTTGATGCTCGGCTGGATCGCCTGGAGAACCGGCAGCGTGCTGCCGGGAATGGTGATGCACCTGTTCCACAACGGGCTGCTAGAACTCGTCGCCCGCTATCACGAATCGTTCGCGTTCTTGGGTGAAGACCTCGAGCAGCAATCACACCTGCCGGCAACGTGGCTGATCGGCGCGACGGGAATCGCCGCGGCCGGCGCCCTGGTGGTGTTCCTCACAACGCGGCGACGCTTGCATCCTTCCACGTAGCGGAAGTCATGAAGACTTCCGACCGCGCCAATCCGCGACGTTCGCGTCCGTGGCTCGTGCTCGTAATCAATCGCCGCGATAACCACTACGTTTCCGGAGAAGCCTTTTACAGCTTCGCGTGCAGCATTTCGACTTCTCGAGCCAAAGTCGGTTCGAGTTCAGCCAACCGCGTGGGGATGTCCTGTGCGGCGTGGATGACGGCCAGGACGATAATGACATCGGCTTGTCGGTCGCAGACGAACAAGTGCTTGTTAACGCGGTAGAAGCAAAAATCGGGGTGGAATTCGGGGTGTGGACGAAGCAAGTCGGGCTCTTCTCGGATTCGAACCAACCCGGCTTCGAGGTCGTCGAGATACCGACCCGCAACGTTCTTTCCCCAGCTCTCGACGGAGAACCGCTCGATTTCGTTGATCGCGGCAAGAGCGGAGTGCGTGAGCGCTAGCCTTTGCGACTCGTGATCGCTCACGAACGGGCCTTCTTCATGGCCCTTCGGAGATCACCCGTGAACTCGACCGTTCGACCTTCGATCGCGTCTTGGTAGCCCGCCAGGATTGCGTCGCGAGCTTCGGCAGCTTCCTTCTTGAGCTTCCACTGACGGAGGACGTCTCGCACGAACTCGCTCGGCGTGGCGTAGAGCGTGCCGTCACCACAGTTCTCATCGATGAACGTCCGCAGCTCGTCGGTAAGCGACAGATTGAGTGAGTTGGCCATGGAATCGGTTCCTTTTTCGTTAGCTGTCGGACGATAGCAAGTGTATCCATATTTGTCAATATTCGCCATAGCAGGCATCCCCGCGAACACTTGACTTTCGCCGACACAGCACTTACTGTACTACGTAACACAGTACAGCTAGGCATGTGTGATGTTTCAAGTACAAATCACGACCGGTGGCGACTCCCCGATCTTTCGCCAGATCGTTGATCAGGTTCGCGCCGCGGTGGTCACCGGGAAGCTGTCGGTCGGGGACCCGATCCCGAGCGTCCGGGCACTCGCGGCGGAGCTGGTCGTCAACCACAACACGATCGCCAAGGCATACGCCCAGCTCGTCCGTGACGGGGTGATCGAAAGCCAGCAGGGACGCGGCTATTTCGTCGCCCGCAAACGCCAGATCTACACGCAAGCGGAGTGCAATCGACGCTTGGCCGCGGCGCTCGACCCGGTGTTGTCCGAAGCGGTCACGCTCGGCTTCAGCACCGGCCAGATTCTGGCGTTCGTGGCGAAGCGGCTGCGTCGCTACGCCGACGCCTCGACGGCCAAGGATCCATGAATGACGTCCCGCTTCTGGCTCTGCTTTCCGTCTCAGGCCCAACACTTCTCCGAGGCATCCCGATGAAACCGCTAATCCGTGCCGAACGACTGACACGATACTTCGGTTCCCACGCGGTCGTCCGCGACCTCGATCTGGATGTGCCTCACGGGAAAGTGACGGCCCTGCTCGGGCTAAACGGAGCGGGGAAGACGACCACGATCCGGATGCTGGTGGGGCTGCTGTGGCCGACCCGCGGTCGATGTTGGACACTCGGTCGGGACAGCCGAGATCTCCGCGCCGAAGATTTATCCCGCATCGGCTACATGGTGGAGGGACACTATCTCTATTCCTGGATGCGGGTCGGCGAAGTTCAACGGTTTGCCGCCGAGGGTCACCCGCGATGGGACTCACTCCTCACGCAGCTCGCCATCGCGGCGGCGATCGCATTGCTTTCCGTTTCCCCGGCGCGACACGCGTTCGAAATTCTTTCCAACCAGCCGCCTGCGGGATAACCGCGAGGTCGGCATCCGCTTGCGACGTTTCAATTGTCGCTGATCAGTATCCTTGCCGTCTCGTTCGCGATCCAATTCGCGTTGCTGACACTGAACAGCCTGCACCGTTCACCCGGGGGTCAGGTTTCGTTGCGGGTGGGAGATGACGGCACGGTCTACAACACGGTTCAGCGGCAGATTCGACCAAATCTGCGATTCTCTCATGAAACAGCGATATTCGCCGCAAAGGCGCCCCGGATACCGCTCGCCGACCCGCTCCCCGAAATTGAGTCTCCGCACACCCCGCCGGAATCCACGCGGCTGCGTGAAATGATCTCGCTCGACCCGATGCAAAGCGACCAGCTTCTGCTCCTGGCCCATCATCAGGCGAGCTTTTCGATCGACCGAAGCCCAGCGGTCTATCATCGAGACGGCTACTACTTGCTCTACGATTCGGTGACTTCCCGATTACGTGTTCGGATCGTTCGGCCGAATCCCGGTGACGGGATCGTTGCCTTTGACGATCCCAATCCCGGACTGATTCCGCTGCTAACCAAGTCGGCCGAAAAATATGACGAGCCGATGTCGCTGCAGGCGCGCTCGATCGAGGCGACCGCGAATCCCGCGCCGATGGGTGGACTGATTTGTGATCGCAACGGAGTCTATTGGCTGCGAGCCGATCCGGGGCCTGCCACCCTCTTGCTCGACACCGAGGTGGATGCCGTGGGGACGGTTTATCGAGGAACCGACGGATCGCAGCAGCAACTCTGGCTATTGGCGGGGCAACGACTCACAGCCTATGACATATCAATTGACGAGGAGTTGTCGCAATCTGGTGGTGAGAACTCAGCAGCGTCGAGCGAGGAGCCGACGCGGTCGGCACAGCTGAGGCCTAAGCAGAACTATTCGTTGCCACCAGAGTTCGGCCTCGACGACGAATCGGCACCAAGGGTCAGCCTTTACCCGCTGCGCGATGGCGGGCTCGTCGTCGTTGCCACCCACAACCCCGCGAGGTCAAGTGTCGCGCACTATTTCCCCTCGAGCGAACTGCGGGAGTCCTATGCGGTAGCTCGATATCGTGAAACCGAACCGGTTTTTCCGCACGTCGTGGAAACGTCCACCTTTCCGCCGGCTGCCGTCTGGATTGGAAGGGCGGTGATGCTGGTCCAAGAATGGTTGACGGACGGTCGGTCCCGGGAGGATGCATACCGCATCGTCCCGGACCGGACTTGGCAAATTGCGATGTTGCTAACCATGATTCACGCCTTGTTTGGGTCGGTCCTGGCATGGGTGACTTGCAGACGGCGCGACCTATCGCGAAATACCACCGCCGGGTGGACCGTCCTGGGAGCCTTGTTCGGTGTCGGAACGGGATTGGCCGTCCTCGCTTCCTATCCTCGGCCGACCTGGGCTTTGTGCGGTCGGTGCGTGAAACCGGCCCGAGTCGATTCGGACCGGTGTCTCTGCGGGGCGTTCTGGGAGCCGCCCCCAACAATCGGAATCGAGATCCTGGAGTCTGACAGCCGGTCAACTCCGGCGATGGCCGGTAACGGATGAACGAACGACGCCGGTGCCTTCCTTACCGTTTTTCCGTGAATCAAGTTTGGTGAGCGGTACGGCGCTGGCCGCCGGCTTCGATCGGGAAACACACGCGCCGGTAGCTAACGCCATTCCGCTCAGCCGAAGGCAAAGCTGTGAGACCTCGACCAGCGACTGGGTCGGATCCGCCGGGTGAACGACATCGCCTTCTCGCAGCATGAACATTTCGGCTTGCCAGAGCCGTGTCCGTCTTCTTCTCTCTCAAAAGATTCTTCCTGGTCCGCAGGCGAGGACGGGTCGCGCCCGCCATTTTGCTTGATAGTTAGAGCCAGCTCCTGTTCTGGCTCCTTGCTTTCGCTGGCGGCCGTCGCCTACGAGTGGGCTGATACCGACGGCGACGGGTTTCTCGATTTGGTCGTCCGCTTCGACACCAAAAGAACCAAGCTCTCGGTCGGCGACACCGAGGCAACCCTTTCGGGTTCGCTAATCGATGGCCGATCGTTCGCGGTCTCCAGTGAGGTCGACGTTATCTCCAGCGGCAACGGAAAGGGGAACGGAAACGCGGGAGGCAACGGCCAAGGGAATGGCAAGGGCAGGTTGTTCCGCGATTTTAGTGGCAACTTCCCAGAACGTAGGTTTTGGAGGCATTGCTGCGATGTCCGAAGTGAGGATGCGAGCGAACGCGGACAAGCTCGAGAGAGTCCTCCGCCGGCAAACACCGACGGAGGACGCGAAGCACCTTCGGCGCATCGCAGACCAGGCTATTCCTCGACGGGTTGCTCCTCAGCAGAGCCCGCCTCCGCTTCACCTAGCATCGATCAGCATACTTCATTCAACATTCGGACATCGCAGCGATGCCTGAAAAAACCTCGCCGACGCCAGCCCGCAAGCCACTAAAATCGCGGAAGAGCCCCCACAAATTAGGATCGGCGATCGGTGCCACCCACAAATTAGGCGATGGCGATCGGTGCCACCCACAAATTAGGCGATGGCGATCGGTGCCACCCACAAATTAGGCGATGGCGATCGGTGCCACCCACAAATTAGGCGATGGCGAT
>JAWLFY010000221.1:0-6293 GCA_041685355.1 Pirellulaceae bacterium
TTGTCCGCGTTCGCTCGCATCCTCACTTCGGACATCGCAGCAATGCCTCCAAAACCTACGTTCTGGGCAGTTGCCACTAAAATCGCGGAACAACCTTTTCGGATAGGCGCTGAGTGACCGGTGACGGTGGACGTTCAGGTTGGCTACCCCGTGCCGCGGCGACGGTCACTTGGCGGGATGGTCGGGTGAGTCGTTCGCTTCGGGAAAGTAACGTTTTTCAGACCTTTTGCGGAGCAAAAGCCGACCATTTACTCTTTGGAAACACACCCGGTTATACTGCGTGCCGTGTCGATCCGCCCGCCCGACTGACCGGTCTCCATGCGTGTCCTTGATCTGATTTCACCGCGAGACCTGAGCCGGGTCGCGAAACTGCAGGTCCTTGCCCGCGAGGTCGTCGAGGGCTTTTGTGCGGGTCGTCACCGTTCGCCGCACAAGGGATACAGCGTCGAGTTTCGTGAACATCGGCCGTACGTGCGGGGGGACGAACTTCGCAACATCGATTGGAAGGTGTTCGCCAAGAGCGACCGGCTTTATGTTCGCGAGTTCGAGGAAGAGACGAATCTCCGGTGCACGCTACTGGTCGACCGCAGCGGGTCGATGGATTACTCCGGTAGCCGCTCGGGTGGGCTGACCAAGGGGGATTACGCCGTACAGACGGCGGCGGCACTGGCGTACCTGATGTTGGCGCAACAGGACGCGGTCGGGCTGGTGACGTTCGACGATCGGCCCCGCGATCACATCCCGCCCCGCGGCCGACCGTCTCATTTGCGGTCGATCCTCACCGCCCTGAGCCGCGATCCGACCCGGCGCGAAACCGATCTCGGGGGCGTCTTCCATCGGCTGGTGCCGAAACTGCACCGCCGCGGGCTGCTGATGATCGTTTCCGACGCGATGGGGGACGTCGACTCGATCGGGCGGGCGTTGGCACATTTCCGCGCCGCGCATCACGAGCTCGTTTTCCTGCAAGTGCTCGATCCGGACGAGGTCGATTTTCCGTTCGAAGGTCGCGTCCAGTTCCGTGATCTCGAACGGCCCGGCCATGAGCAAACGGTCGACACGCGGGCGATCGGCGAGGCGTACCGGGGGCGGTTCGCGGAACACGAGCGGGCGCTGCAGGCGGCATGCCGCAGTCACCGCGTCGACTTGGTGCGGATGACGACCGACCGTCCGATGGCCGAAGCGCTGCACGCGTACCTGTCGCTGCGGAGGCGTTCGCGGTGACGTTCCTGAACGGAATCCTGGCGGCGGGGGCGGTCGCGTTCCTGGTCCCGCTCGCGATCCATCTGCTGTTTCGGTCGCGGTTCCGCGTCGTCGATTGGGGTGCGATGTATCTGCTGGATGATGTGATCGAGATCAACCGCCGGCGGATCGTGTGGACGAACTGGTTGCTGCTGCTGCTCCGCTGCCTGATCCCGATCCTGCTCGCGCTCTGTCTGGCACGTCCGGTGTTGACGGGGTTCCGGGCGCTCCCCGGGGACGCCCCGCAGTCGTGGGTGTTCGTCGTCGACGACAGCCGTTCGATGGCGGCGCGTGGCGACGATGCGGGGATGCCGAGAATCGAACGGCTGAAGCAAGGACTCCTCGAGAAGCTGCGGGCGATGTCGCGTCACGACGAGGTGACGCTGATCCGCACCGGCCGGCTCGGCGAACCGCCATCGCGGATCGGCCCCGATCGGGCGACGAAGTTGGTGCGTCAGTTGACGGCAACGACGGGGCCGGCCGACCTGGGCCGAGCCATCACCGAGGCGCTCGAGGCGGCCGACGACGCGTCGTTCCTGCAACGACGCATCGTCGTCGCGAGCGACTTTCAAAGTGGCGACCTCGATGACGACCTGTTGGGGTCGGCCGATCGGTTTCGACGGCGACTCGACGGGGCGGCAGCCCGCCCCGTCGTCAGCTTTTGGAACCTCGGGGGAGACTCCGAATCGCTTACCAATTTGTCCGTCGAAGCGATCGAGATCGAGTCGCCCGCGGTCGTCGCGGATCGTCCGGCGGAGATCGCGGCGCGGGTTCGCAACGCGGGGGATCGCCCCGCGAGCAACGTCCGGGTCTCGTGGACACTCGACGGCGTGCCCCTGGCGTCGGACCGGGTGTCGATCGCCCCGCGGGGGACTGCCGTCGTCCGACATTCGCACGCCTTCCCACAAACGGGGACCCAAGTGATCGGGGTCGAAATCGACGTCACCGACGCGATCCCCGATGACAACCGTCGGCGGCTTGCGGTCGACGTGATCGACGAGGTGGACGTCATGATCGTCGATCGCCGGCGGGGCGGAGGACCGCTCGGGGGCGAGTCGGATTTCCTGGCGATCGCGCTCAGCCCGTTCGCGTTCGCCGGGCAAGACGCGAGTGGGGCGATCCGCACCCGCGTCGTGAGGCCGACCGGTCTGGCTGATCAAATCGCGGAAACGCGACCCGATGTCGTCGTCTTGGCGGGCGTCCCGTCGCTCGACGCGGCCGGCGAGGCGGCCGTCGCCTCGGCGGTACTCCGCGGTTCCGCGTTGGTCGTGTTCGACGGCGATCGGGTCGAGCCGTCGCGTTACAACCGAGATTGGGGAAACGACGACGCCACGATCCGCCTGCCGGCGGCGCTCGGAGATCGAATCGGCGGCGAGGATCGCGATCTCGCCTCCGCGGCCCCAGCCGACCGACCGCGGTGGCGAATCGACCAGCCCAATTCGCAATTCACCCCCTGGGACGTCCTCCGCCGCGGCGACGGCCGGCCCTTCGAATCGGTCGTCGTGACGGCGTTCCGGGAACTGCGCGTTCGCCGTGGCGATTCGACGCCGCGGGTCCTGCTGCGGCTCACCGGCGGCGAGCCGATCGCCGTCGATCACCCTCAAGGGGCCGGACGCGTCGTCCAGTTCGCCATCGGATGCCACCCGCGTTGGAGCAGTCTGCCGCTGCGTCCGGTTTTCGTCCCGATGATGCAGCAACTGATGCTTTCACTCGCCCGCTCACGAGACGGGCTCAACCTGTCCGTCGGCGAACCGATTCGGGTTCCGCTTGACGAGTTCGCCGCCATCCCGAGTGAACAAGACCGCGACCGGCCGCCGCAGGATTCGGTACGTTTCACGGTGGAGGCCCCCGGGGAGGCGGAGATCCCCGTCACCCCGAGCACCGACCCGTTTCCGAACGTGACGTATCCGGCGATTCGATCGGGCGTCTACCGGTTTCGGCGAGTCGTCACGACGCGAGAGGACACGACCCACGTCGACGTCACGTCGCGGGTGGCCGAAATCCCCGCGTCCGAGTCTCAGCTCCGCGACGCCCCGTCGGACCGGATCGAGGCGTTCGCGGCGCCGTTCTCCGCCGAGGTCTATCTCGACGTCGAGACACTCCGATCGGTCGATTCGATTCGTCGTTTCGGACGCGAAGTTTGGCGGTGGCTATTGGCGGCGCTCCTGGTCCTCATGATCGGTGAGCTCCTGCTTTCCCGGCGGACCGGGGGTCGCCCCGTCCCGACAACGGTGCCTCGCACGCGGGTCGCGGGAGAGTCACCTTGAGCGGCGGGTCGATCCGCTTCGCCACCGATTGGCAACCGTGGTGGGTGGCGTCGGTCGTCGTCGCCGCCGTCATCGTGGTGGTGCTGTTGTATCTCCGTGAAACGCGATCGTTGGGGTCCCCCTACGGTTGGTTGCTCCCCGGCCTTCGCGGCGCGGCGGTGGCGCTGGTCGTGCTCACGCTCGCCGCCCCCGTCTGGCACCGCCGGCAAGTCTTCGGAACGCTCGGACACGTCACGTTTGCGGTCGACGATTCGCGGAGCATGTCGCTCGACGATCCGCCCGCGGACGGCGACGGGGATGGATCGTCGCCCCCATCTCGGTTGCAACGGGCGACATCGCTGTTGGCCGGAAGCGACGGGCAACCGGGCTGGATTGAGAGGCTCCGCGAGACCCACGAACTAGAAATCGTCGTGTTTTCCACGGGGGATCCCCGTTCGGTTTGGACCACCGCCGCGGATGCCGATCCGCCGCGGTTTGGCCAGCTCACCGCGGCGGGGGAGACGACCGACTTGTCGGCGGCCTTGGGTCGTCCGTCCGCCGTCGACGCGGAACCGTCGCCGGACGCCGCGTCGGACCGCGAGCCGGAAACATCGAGCGAGCGGGCAACAGCGAGCCCACCCGCGGCCCGGGGAACCGGCGACGATTCGGCCGCGGGGCCGAGCGACGGGTCCGATTCATCCGGTGAGCCCCGCCGGGGTGACCCCCGCCGCCGCGCGATCGTGTTGATGACCGACGGCCGCGATACCGCCGGGGGCTCCGCGACAGAAGCCGCCCGCCGGGCCAGCGACTCGGCGACCGTTCACGCGGTCGGGCTGGGCAACGACGACGAGCCCGACGACCTCGGAATCCTTGGGGTTCGGTATCCCGAGAACGTCGCCGCCGACGGTCGGTTGGCGGGGGAGATTCGGCTGAAACATTTCGGCTATGTCGGCTCGACCGCGCGGGTCCGGGTCGAAGCGTTCGACGAAACCGTTTGGGAGCAAACCGTGGCGGTCGACGCCGACGGAAATCAAACGGTCCCGTTCGAGTTGGAGGTGAGCCCGCTCATCGCGATGCGACTCGGCGGGGATTCCGGCCGCGTCCGACGCGACGCGGTGGTGCTTCCGATGCGGGCGGTCGTCGACCCGGTCGGCGGGGAACTCACGGAAGCGAACAACGTCGCGGAATTTCGCGTCGCCGCGTCGACGCGCCAGCGACGCTTATTGATCTTGGACGGCTCCAGCCGATGGGAGATTCGGTACCTCCGCAACCTGTTCGAACGCGACCCGCGTTGGGACGTCGACACGGTGCTGTTCGGGGCCGGCACCGATATGCCGACCGCCCGCTGGGGAGACGAGCCTGGGGAGATCCCGGAGACCCGAGAGGGGTTGGCCCGCTACGACGCGATCGTCGTCGGCGAGGTCCCGGCGGACCAACTCGATGACGCCGCGACGTTCCGGTTTCGTGACTTTGTGACCCGCGGCGGTGGACTCGTTCTGATCGACGGACGCTACGGCCGGTTCGCCGCGCTGTCTGAAACCGGACTCGGCGAGCTGATCCCGGTCCGCACGATCGGCGTCGGCGAGCGTCCGGAGGTGCGATACCTGCAACCGACCCCGACCGGTCGTGAGCAAGCGGTGCTGCAGTTGGGCGGCGACACTCAAGACGACGTCTCGGGCCAATGGCGGCGGTTGCCCCCGCCGGTCGCCGTCGCGCCGCTGACCGCGAAGGAGGACGCCGAGGTGTGGGTCGAAGCGATCGGCGTCGACGGACGACGCCACCCGTGGCTCGTCACCCGACTCTACGGCAGCGGCCGCGTCGTTTACCTCGGGTCGGGCGAATCGTGGCGGTGGCGGTACAAGGCCGCCGATCGGATTCACGCCCGGTTTTGGAACCAGTTGGTCAACGCGGTGATGCAGCCCCCCTATGCCGCGAGCGACGCGTTCGTCGCGATCGGGACCGATCGGATCGACTATCGCCCGGGGGAGCGGGCGATGGTCCGCGTGCGAGTCCAAGACACCGCGGGTGAACCGGTCGGGGACGCGACGGTCGACGCGTTGATCGTCGCCGACGGCCAGACGATCGCGGCGGTCCCGTTGAACGTCGATGATCCGGCCCGCGGCACCTACCAGGGGATGACACCGCCGCTGGAACGTGGCGAATACCAAGTCCGGGTCCGCGTCAGCGGTTTCGACACCGCGGCGTTGCAGGCGTCGACACCGATCTGGGTCAGCCCCCGCGGCGCCGGCGAGTTCGATCGGGTGAGCCTCGACCGGGAAACCCTCCGGCAAATCGCCGATGCCGGCCAAGGCGTGTTCGTCCACGAATCGGACGCCGACCGCTTACTCGAATCGCTCGCCCCGCTCTCGACCGGGCGGGTCGTGGAATCGGACTACCTGCTGTGGCAGTCCTACCCGTGGTTCCTCGCGATCCTTTCGCTGTTGACGCTCGAATGGTGGCTGCGAAAGCGGGCGGGATTGGCGTGACCGGACCGTTCGCCAAACTATTCCGGCCGGCTCATGAGAGGCCCTGGGGTCGCGGTGGGCTTGAGGTCAAGTCGGCTTCCCTTGATTGACCTTCAGCGTTTGGGATCTTTACACTTGGCGGCCGAGGAGAAACTCGCATGAGTATCGGTTCAGGGTCGGGGACAGAGTACGTCACCGCCCACGGTCGGAATTTCCCAGGAATCCGGCAATTCACGACCTTCCTGGGGCTCTTCCGCGATTTTAGTGGCTTGCGGGCTGGCGTCGGCGAGGTTTTTTCAGGCATCGCTGCGATGTCCGAATGTTGAATGAAGTATGCTGATCG
>JAWLFY010000007.1:0-24792 GCA_041685355.1 Pirellulaceae bacterium
TGGAGCGAGCGGGTGGCTAAGAAAGGACGTGGAAAAGCCGTTGACCGCGATGTCAGCTGGAAATCTACAAAGGGTCGGCCCCCTTTTCGGATAGGCAGTGAGATCCCCGGACGAACAAGATCGGTGCGGCGTTTCGAGGAAATCGTATTGCTTTCGGACGTTGTGGTTCGGCGGGAAGCGGAATCTTCGGTCCGTTTGCTTGACGCCTACGCCAGCGGCCTGCTGGGGGGTGGCGATCCTTGCGGGGCTTGTGCGGAGGGAAAGGCGACCATCAACCGGTTCGAAAGCGAGCCTACGGTCGGGGCAGCCAAGCCTTTTCGCGATACCAGGCGGCGGTCTCATCGATTCGGTCTTGGAGCGATCGGGCGGGGGTGAAGCCGGTATCGCGGCGGATCAGGCGGTCGTCGCAGGCCCAGCCTCCGGCGGTCGCCTCGCGGGCCTTGTCCAAGCCCAAGAATCGCGGCTTGCGGGTTAGTTGTGCGATCAGTTCGTTGGCGGTGGCGACGCCCCACACGGTGGCGGCGGGTGAGCGGACGATGCGGACCGGGGAGACGCCGACGGCTCGCGAGACCATCTGTCCCAGTTTGGCGTAAGTGACCTGCTCGTCGGCGGCGACGAAGTAGACGCCGGCGAGTGGGTCGCGTGACCCGAGCCGTTTCCCTCGGCGTGCGGCCGCGATCAGGGCGGACGTGAGGTCTTCGGCGTGGATCACCGAGTAAGGTTCGTCGCCGCGGCCGGGCACGAGGTGGGTCCGCCAGCGGGCGATGGTGCGGAACAGTTCGAAGCCGTCGCGGTCGCCGGGGCCGAGCACGATCGGTGGGCGAACGACCGTGATCGGGGTTTCGTCCGCGAATTCTGCGGAGGCGATCTCGCCCGCGTACTTGCTCCGTCCGTAGTTCGAAACCGGGGTGGCCGCTTCCCGTTCGGTCCGGGGGCGTCCTTCGATACACGGCCCGGCGGCGGCGAGGGAGGAGACGTAGACCATCGCGGGCGGGTTGGGGCGCGCCGCGCAGGCGGCGGCGACGTTTCGCGTTCCCTTTTCGTTCACGTCCCACAGCGAACGCGTCCGCGTCGCCTTGGTCAAACCGGCCAAATGGAACACGGTGTCGACGTCGCCGATTGCCGAGCGGAGAGTGCTGTCATCGACGACGTCCCCCGGGACGAGCGTCGCGCCGTCGCCGCGTAGCGGTTCGCCGCGTGCGACCGAGCGGACGAGGCAGCGGACCTCGACCCCTTCGGCGAGTAAGCGACGGGTCAAGTGTTGTCCGATGAACCCGGTGGCTCCGGTCACGAGTGCGCTCTGCATGATCTCGTCGATCACCTTTGAATACGAAATCGATGTTTGTTCGAGGTGACGTCATCGGCAACTGACGTGCCAGGCGGCGAAACGGAGGACGAATTCGGCGGCCTCGCGTTGGCGATTCGGTCGACCGGTGGTGACGAGATCGTGCCGCTCGATCGTTGTCTCGATTCCGGAGGTGGAGCGGCGGGCGCAGGCGACGAAGAGGACCCCGTCGAGCGGTTCCGGGGCGTCGGGCCCGAGGTGCCCGGTCACGGCCGCCGCGAGGTCGGCCTCGGCGGTCCGCTGGAGTGCGGCGCGGGCCATCGCTTGGGTGACCGTTTCGCTGACGGCGGTTTCGGCCCGGATCGTTTCCGGGGCGATCCCCAGCCATGCCTGCTTGGTCGCTTCGCGGTAGGTGACGGCCGAACCGCAGAACCATTGAGAGACGCCGGGGAGGGCGGCAAGCGACGCGGCGACGAGTCCGCCGGTGCAGCTTTCGGCGAGGACGAGTCGTTGGGCGTGCGACCGCAGCCGATCGAACAGTAATTCCGCGGCGTCGTGCAGGGTCATCACGGGCCGGTCAATCCTCCGATTTGGCGGGACCACGGCAGATCAACACGGGGCACGGGCACCGCTGCAGGACGGCGTCGCAGACGCTGCCGATTACCCAGCGTGCGAGCCCGTGCCGGGCGTGCGTTCCCATCACGACGAGGCCGCTGTGGAGTTGTTCGGCGAGGTGAACGATCCGTTCGCTGGCGTCCCCGACTTCGACGTGGTAGCGGATTCGGTCGGCGGGAAGGTCGACCTCGAGCCCTTTCAGGTCGGCCCGGATCGCGTCGAACGGGACCTCTTGTGTCATCGGGATCGGTGCCGCTTCGCCCACGTATTCGAGTCCGGGCTGCCAGACGTGGACGAGGTCGAGATCCGCGACCCGGCGTCTCGCCTCTTCCGCGGCCAACGGCAACGCCGCCAAACTCGCGGCGCTAAAATCGATCGGACACAGGACGGATCCGCTTGTCATGAAAGGGAGTCTCGTGGGGGCGTTTCGGCCGGGCAGACCGTCGCCGAGTCGAACCTAGGTTGCGAAACAATGTACCATGGCATCTCAAGCGGCGTACGGGTTGGCCGTGCGATCGAGCCGTTCACGCGCGGTCGAGCCTTGTAAGCAGAGGGCCTTGTAAGCAGAGGGCCTTGTAAGCAGAGAGCCTTGTAAGCAGAGGGCCTTGCAAGCAGAGGGCCGCGTAAGCAGAGGGCCGCGTAAGCAGAGGGCCGGTGGGCTCTCCGTCGGCATTCCGGTTGCTCGATCGGCATTCCGTTTGCTGAATGTTGGGAACGGCCGTGGGGGATTGTCGGATCGATCGCCTTCGGATCGATCGGTCGTTGACCCGCACGGTGGTGGATCCTCGAATTCATGGAGATGCTCACGATGAAGGTGCTACTTGCGACAGACGGGTCGAGCAACGCGGAAGAGGCGGCTTGGCTGCTGGCCCGGTTGCCCCATGAACACACGCTCGATTTAACGGTCGTGAGCGTGGTCCATATTCCCTACGTTCCGAGCGCCCGGATCGAGGCCGATTGGCTATCGGATTGTGTCGAAAGCGAGAAGGCTTTGGCGAGCCGGACTTACGAAGACATCGCCGCCATGTTCGAGGGAGCCGACACGAAGACGCGGCACGTGATCCGCGAGGGTCACCTGGGGGAGACGATCGTCGAGGAGGCGAAGCAGTTGGGGGCGGAGCTGATCGTGATCGGGGCAAAGGGTCATTCGACGGTCGATCGGATTTTGCTCGGCAGCACCAGCGATTACGTCGCGACCCACGCCCACTGTTCGGTGTTGGTGGTTCGGCCGACGGGGCTGCGGGAAGACCCCGAGCGGCCGTTGCACGTGTTGATGGCGTATGACGACTCCCCGGCCTCGCACCGGGCGATCGACGAGATCCGCGAGTTCCGCTGGGGCGGACAGACGAAGTTCGACGTCGTCACCGTCGTATCGTTCGTCTCGGCGTTCATGAACGAGGTGGTGATCGAGCCGAAGGAGATCAAGGACGAGGCGACGCGGGCGGCGGCATCGGCGGCCGAGCGTTTGGCGGAGGTGGTCCCCGGGATCCGGCCCCAGGTGGCCGAGAGCGATCACATCGGCGAAGGGATCGTCAAGCACGTGGAAGCGACCGACTGTGACTTGATCGTCGTCGGTGACACCGGCCATGGCGGGTTGACCAAGACGTTACTGGGGAGCGTTTCACGTTACGTGTTGCGACACGTCCCCTGTTCGGTTTGGATCTCCCGTCGGAAATAGCGTTCCGGAGCGGTTCGCGTCGGATCGACCGTTCGTGATTTCGTTTCTCGCTTGACGAGTCTGGTTTGATGAACCGCGCGAATGACGCCGGCACCGACGACGACCTGTTTTCCGACGGCGGGCTGTTCCGGTTGACGGTCGAGGCGTCACCGGCGGGAATGATCATCACCGATGAAGCCGGGACGATCGTGCTGGCGAACCGAGCCGCATCGGCGATTTTCGGGTATCCGCCCGGGGAGTTGATCGGCCGATCGGTCGAGGCTCTCATACCGCCGCGGCAGCGGGAGACGCACGTCGCGGACCGGGCGGACTATCACCGTCACCGCCGACCGCGACCGATGGCGCTCGGCCGTAATCTGTTCGGCGTCCGCAAGGACGGGACTCCCGTCCCGGTCGACATCAGCTTGCATCCGATCGACGGTCTCTCCGGTCCGTTGGTGCTCGCCAACGTGTTGGACGCGACCGAGCGTCGGCGGGCGGAACGGGAACGGGAAACGTGGGACCGCGTCGAACGTCTCGCGTTGCTCGGCCAGTTGGCCGGCGGGATGGCCCACGAGCTCCGCACCCCGTTGTGTGTGATCCGCAACGACATTTTTTTCCTCCGCCAATTCGCCGATCGGATCGGCGAAGACGGGGCCGAGTGCTTGGAGGAGATCGAGCAGGCGGTCGGCAAGGCGAACCGGATCGTCACGGAGTTGCTCGATTCCACGCGGGAAGCGTTGCCGCAGGTCGCGGAGGGTTCGGTCGCGGCGATCGTCGACGCGGCGATCGTCGACGCGGCGTTGCCCGAAGCGGTGCGGGTCGAAGTCAGCGTGCGTCCTGCCGACCTGCGGTTGGTTGCCGACGGCGAACAGATCCAGCGGGTTCTCGCGAATCTGCTTCGCAACGCGAGCGAGGCGAGCGAGGGGGAGGGGACGATCGAGACGACCGTGCTTCGGCTGCGTGGCCGCGTCGTTTTCGAGGTCGCCGACCGGGGGCGGGGGATCGCGGATGACGAGATCGACCGCATCTTCGAGCCGCTGTTCACGACACGTCGGGGCGGAATCGGTTTGGGGTTGTCGGTCTCGCGACGCTATGCTCAGCGTCACGGAGGTACGCTCACGACCACTCCGCGGGCTGGCGGGGGGGCGTGTTTTCGGCTCGAGATCCCCCAGCCGATCCCGGGCACGACATTCACCGCCGGTTCCGGATCGGCGGCCGCTCCCGCCTCCGAACCGAAACACGACCGAGCATGACATGTCGCCCTTCCCGCCGCGTGATGATCGTCGACGACGATCGGGCGATTTGTCGATCGCTCGCGCGGATCCTTCGGAGCTATGGGCATCAGGTCGAGACGGCGTCCGACGGGCTGACCGCCGTGGCGTTGGCTGATACGTTTCGGCCCCACCTGACGATCCTCGACGTCCGCATGCCGGGGATCGACGGGATCGAAACGTATCGCCGGATCCGTGAACAAAACCCGGGGGTCGACGGCATTCTGATGTCGGCGTATCCCGGTGACGTGGCGGGACCGGTAACCTGGATGAGCAAGCCGCTCGATGTTGGGGCGCTGATCGGCCGTTTGGACGACGTGAGGGACGAGGAGTAATACCGATGTCGATCGCTTCGGGTCCCACGGTTTCGCTTGCCCCGTTGGGCGAGGGCCTCTCGGTGTTGGTCGTCGACGACGACCCGGACCTTCGCCGCAGCATCCGGCGGCTCTTGCGGCTTGACGGTTACCAGGTCGACACGGTGAGGAGCGGGCAAGAGTTGTTGTCGATCGCGGACCTTGCCCGGTACTTCGCGATTTTGCTCGACCTGCGGCTGCCGGACGGTGACGCGTCGGACTTGTATGCCAAGATCCGGAGTTCGGCGCCCGACGCGGCGGTGCTGATTATCACGGGGCACGCGGACGTCGAGAGCACCTTGAAGGCGATCCGCCAAGGGGTCGACGACTACTTGATCAAGCCGATCGAGCCCGACACGCTTCGCTCTCGGCTGAGCTCGTTGGCGGAGCTCTACCGTGTCCGCCGCGAGTTACAGGAGAGCGAGGGACGGATGCGGTTCTTGGTCGAGAACATGCCGGCCGGTGCGGTTTACGTGCACCACGACCGGCTGTTCTTCAACCGTGCCGTCGAGGCGTTCACGGGGTATGCCAACGACGACATTCAAACCGTCGACGCATGGTTTCGGGTGCTCTGCCGTGATCGGGCCGACGAAAGTCGCGAGCAATACGAATGGATGGAGCGGGCCGGCTTTCCCGACGCGTTCACGATCCCGATCCGCCGCAAAGATGGCGTCTGTCGGGAGCTCGAGATCGCCGGGTACCGTTATGACCACCGCGAGATTTGGGTGGTCAGCGACCGGACTGAGCTGCTCGAGGCACAGCGTCAGGTGGTGCAGTCGGAGCGGTTGGCGGCGATCGGACAAATGGTGACCGGGCTCGCGCACGAGAGCCGCAACGCGTTGCAGCGGGCCCGCGCCTGTCTTGACCTGTTGGAGCTCGATTTGGCGGACCGGCCGGAGCAACTCGATCTCGTGACCCGCATCCGGCGATCGCTGGCGGATCTGCAGCGGAACTACGAGGAGGTCCGCGACTACGCCGCGCCGATCAACTTGCGGGTCGACGCGGTCGACCTGGAGGCGGTGATCCGGGAGACCTTCGAGGACCTTCGCTACGGCCTCGACCGGACCGACCATCGCTTGACGTTTTGCACGCGTGACGGCCTGGGGCCGATCGGCGCCGACGCCCATCGTCTCGGCCAAGTCTTCGCGAACGTGCTCGATAACGCGATCGCGGCGTCACCCGGTGGCGCCGAGATCCTCGTCACGCTCGACCGCCAAGGCGGGGAGTCGAAGGCGACCCGTCGAATCCGGATCGCGGACAAGGGAACCGGAATGAGTCCTGAGACGGCAGGCCGGGTGTTCGACCCGTTCTACACGACGAAGCAGCACGGGACGGGGCTCGGGATGGCGATCTGTCGACGGATCGTCCAGGAACACGGGGGGACGATCGGTGTCGAGAGCGAGCCCGGGGCCGGGACGACCGTGACGATCGAGTTGCCAGAGAATCCGCCCCCGGGCGGAACACGGCCGAATTCCCGAGTCGATGTGCCGCCGCGTCCGTGACGCTCGCGGCGCAGTGTGCGTGGACGCACATCCGTCCGTTCGTGAACGTCATCACGCGGCGTCGATTTTTTTAAAGTCGTACCGTTCCGGCCGAATCCTTGACGCGGGAAGGCGAACCTTGACGCGGGAAGGCGAATCTTGACGCGGGAAGGCGAATCGTCTGGCCCGGGGAGGTCGACCGGCTCGTTCGGGAAGCCCGGCCCGAGTACTAGACAGACCGATCCGCTTCGGTGTCAATTGGCACCACAGATGCATTCACGGTTACTCGATCGGGACGCCCCCGATCGCACCTTGGACGAGCGAAGCCGTGACCGAAGAAGCCGACCCGAATGCCCCACCGATGTCGATATTGCTCGTTGAAGACGACGAGGATTTTCGCGATACGAGTGCCCGCTGGATGGAGCGGAAGGGGCACCAGGTGGCTGCCGCGGCGAGCGGGGCGGAGGCGTTGGGTTTTTGCGACCGGCGGCGATTCGATGTCGGCGTATTCGACATGAACATGCCCGGGATGTCGGGGTTGGAATTGCTGCAGCGGATCCGGGACGATCACGTCGACATCGAGGTGATCATCCTCACCGGGCAGGGGACGATCGACTCCGCGGTCCAAGCGATGAAGCTTGGGGCGAGCGACTATCTGACGAAACCGTGCCCTTTGGGAGACCTGGAACATCGCTGCGAACTGGCCCGTGACCGGGGCAGGCTTCGTCGTGAGAACGAGCGGTTGCGGACGATCATCTCGCGGGGCCACGGACGTGTCAGGCTGGTGGGCCAATCCCCGCCGATGCGAGAGATCTCGCGGTTGATCGAGCGGATCGCGCCGACCGACAAGCCGGTGCTGATCCAAGGGGAAAGCGGAACGGGGAAGGAGGTCGTCGCGAGACGGATTCATCAGGAAAGTCACCTCGCGCGGCAACCGATCGTCACGGTTAACTGCGCGGCGTTGCCGGAACAGTTGGTCGAGAGCGAGCTGTTCGGCCATGTCCGCGGCGCGTTTACGGGGGCGACGGTCGACAAACCGGGATTGTTCGAGGTCGCCGACGGCGGGACGCTGTTCATCGACGAGCTCGGGGAATTGCCGCCGTCGTTGCAGCCGAAGCTGCTGAGGGTGCTGGAAGACGGATCGCTCCGGCGGATCGGATCGCACCGTGAGCAGACCGTTCGCGTTCGGATCATCACCGCCACCAACCGGGATCTCGCCGATCGGGTCCGTTCCGGCGAGTTTCGCGAAGACCTTTACTATCGTGTCAACGTGCTTCCGATCCGGCTACCACCGCTCCGCGAGCGTCCGGGGGACGTCGACTTACTGATCGACCATTTCCTGCCGGACGATTGGCAGGTCGACGCGTTGGCCCGCTCGGTGATGAACGCGTATCCTTGGCCGGGCAACGTCCGCGAATTGATCAATGTCGTTCAACGGGCGACGATTCTGGCGGACGATCAAGAGATCACGCTCGACGATCTGCCACGGGAACTGCTCGACCCGGCCCGCAAATTCGACGGACGCGACCCGAGTGACGGGTTCGTCGCTTTGGGGGATGGCGGGCAATCGGACGGCCACGGTTCGCCGACGGCCGCGGCGACACGCGATCGGCTCGACGATGTCACCCGCGGGCATGTGCTCGATGTGCTCGCCCGAGAAGGGGGGAATAAAGCGAGGGCGGCTCGTGCGCTCGGGATCCACCGCCGTAAACTGTATCGATTGCTCGAGCGGTTCGAGACCGACGGCGATCAATAAGTTCCGCTCCCCGATTTTTCGCCCCCTCCGGTCCGTCACGGGCCTGTCGGGCCGATCAAGACGGGGCGGTTCACGCGTCGCCCGCCGAACCACCCACGTTACCACCACCGAATCGAATTGAGAGCTGAGATGAGTATCGCACGCGTTGTCGCCGCCACCCTTGCCGCCACCCTTGCCGCAATGCTTGTTGTCGCTGGTCCCGGCACGCGAGCCGGGTTCGCCGATCCGCCCGGCGAGTCCGGCGCCCGCCAGGGCGGTCCGGTGGGGGCGGCCGCTGACGAATCGGAGAACCGAGACACCCAGGGGGAGGCGGGGGAAGGGGAAGCATCGGACCTTGGGCCGAACCAACTCTCGCCGTTAATGCGGATGAAACTCGAACGGTCGAAAGCGATTTTGGAAGGGCTCGCGATGGAAGATTTTGATAAAATTTCTTCGTCGGCCCAGGCACTCGGTTTGCTCAGTTTGGAAAGCGGATGGAACGTCATCCAGACCGACGAGTACGCGACGCAGAGTCGAGACTTTCGCCGCACCAGTCGGGTGATCGCGGAAGCGGCTCGGGACCAGGATCTCGGCCGGGCGACGCTCGGCTACGTCGCGTTGACGGTTCGATGCGTCGAGTGTCATTCCTACATGCGGAAGCAACGCGGGGCGTCGAGGGAAGATCTCCCGGCGGACGGCGTCCGAAACGGTTCTGAGCCCACCAGCGGTTCCGAGCCCGCCGAAGAAAAATGACGTCGCAACGGGCGCCGCGTTTTCGCACGACCTTTCACGTCCCAGCGGAGGGAGCTCATGAACGCCGCCGAAACGTCGGAAACGGACCCGAACCGGTTGGTCCAGTCGCTCAGCGAGCCGGGGAACTATCCCGAGCCGAGCGAGGGAAGGATCGACGTGCACGAGACGCACATCTCGTGGGTCTTTCTTCATGACCGGTTCGCGTACAAGGTCAAGAAACCGATCCGCACCGATTACCTCGATTACGGGAGCCTGGAGAAGCGGGCGCGTGCGTGCCGGGAAGAACTCCGTTTGAATCGTCGTTACGCTCCCAACCTGTACCTCGACGTCGTCCCGATTGTTGAGCGGGACGGCGGGTTTCGGGTCGGCGGGGAGGGCGAACCGGTCGAATACGCCGTCAAGATGCGACGATTCCCTGACGACGCGTTGCTCAGCCGCCAGGTCGAGCATGACGAAGTGGGACGCGAGGTGGTTCACGAACTCGCCGTCGCTGTCGCCAATTTTCACGCCGAAGCCCCGTCGGCGGCTGGCGACCGGTATGCCAGTCCCGAATCGGTTCTCGAGTGGGCAAGATCGAATTTTCGAGCTTTCGCCGAGCAGCCGGTCCGGGGAACCGAGTCATGGCTTCCGGAGATCGAAGATTGGACGGAAGCGTTCCACTGCGAGCACGAGGCGATGTTTTCCCGCCGCGTGTTGAACGGGTTCATCCGCGAGTGCCACGGCGATTTGCATTTAGAGAACGTGATCCGCTGGAACGGCAAGACGGTGCCGTTTGACGGGATCGAATTCAACGCGGAGTTGCGTTGGATCGACGTGTTGAACGACACGTCGCTGCTCGCGATGGACTTCGCCGCGCGGGGCCATACGGAACTGTCGCGGTGGTTCACGAGCGACTATTTGGAACGCACCGGGGATTACGCCTCGCTGCCGTTGTTTCGGTTCTATTACGTCTACCGGGCGCTCGTCCGTGGGAAAGTGCTCGCCACACGGGCGGGACAATCCGACGTGACTTCGGCCGAGCGGCGAGGGCTGATCGAAGACGCCCGCGACCATGTCCGGCTCGCGCTGGAAGCGACCCGCCCGCGACGGCCGACGTTGTGGATCACGCACGGGTTGAGCGGGAGCGGGAAGACGACCGGTTGTGACGACGTGGTCGGGCGTGACGGGGCGATCCGGATCCGCTCGGACGTCGAACGGAAGCGGTATTTCGGTCTCAGCCCGAGTCGACGTCCGAGTGGTCGTGAAATCGAGAAGCTGTACTGCGAATCGGCCGACCAAGCGACTTACGGGCGTCTCCGCCAGATCGCCGGGCATGTACTCCGGGCGGGATACTCGGTGATCGTCGACGCCACGTTCCTTCGCGGCGAGCGGCGACGGGTGTTCCGTGATTTCGCGGAAGCCCAAGGGGTCGAGTTGAAAATCTTAGATTTCCCCTGTGACGAAGCGACGCTACGACGGCGGATCGCCGACCGGATCGAGAAAGGGAACGACGTTTCCGACGCGGGGATCGAGGTGCTCGAGAAACAGTTGCGGCACCACGAGCCGCTGACCGAGGACGAGCGGGCCGTCACGGTGACGTGGCCCCGATAGGCCACGGCTGGGGAAGTCTCCGACGAAGTAGCGGCAGGGCGCGAGCCCTCCGGTGTGTCTCCGGCGTCTCGGTCGGGCATGCGGGACCGGACGGCTTGCGCCGTGCCGCTAGGGAGTGAGTTCGGTTGCGGGGAGTTTCATCGGTTCGCGGGGCGCGGCGTGACGCCGAGTCGCTCGGCGTGGTGAGATTCGAGGTCATCGAGGATCGCTTCGACCTTGGCGCGTTCGGGGGGCAAAAAGTGGTGGAACGGTTCCGCCATCCGGTCGCTACAGATGCCACGAAGCGAGAGTGCCGACTTGGTTCCCTTGATGATCCGGCTGGCGTACTTCCCCACCTGATAGACCCGCTGCAGCGATTCGATCGCGACCGTCGCGGCGGCGACTTCGTCGTGGTCCCCCCGCGCGGCCGCCTCGAAGCACCGCACGAACAGTCGAGGGTAGAGGTTCGCGCCGCCGTTGACACCGCCGTCGCCGCCCCAGTCGACCGATTCGGCCATCAGGTGTTCGGGGCCGATCAGGACCGTCCAGTCGGGGCGTTGCCGCTTCAGTTCGATCAGTTCCCGGTAGTATTCGGTGTCGCCACTGCTGTCCTTCACGCCGACGATCCTCGGGTCGGCGGCCAGGTGCCGAAGGGTGGGGATTTCGAACCGGACCTTCGTGAGGGCGGGCATGTTGTAGAGCACGAGCGGCAGCGTCAGCGCCTCGGCGACGTGTTCGACGTAGGCCGTCAATTCGGTCTGGCCGGCGGGGAAGTAGTAGGGGGTGGTTAGCACGACCGCGTCGGCCCCGGCATCGGCGGCATGTTTGGCGAGCGTGACCGATTCGACGAACGCGGTATCGGTGATCCCGACCAACACCGGTACCCGTCCGCCGACGGCGCGGCACATGAGGTCGATCGCCTGTCGCCTCAATCGGTAGCTGAGGCTGGGGGCTTCGCCGGTGGTGCCCAGGATAAACACGCCTGCGACGCCGCCATCGATGACGTGCTCGATCAACCGAGCCGTGCCCGCTCGGTCGAGCGTGTCATATCCCAGCAACGGGGTGACCAGGGGCGGGACGATCCCCCGCAGCGGAAATCGGGTCATTCGTTCGGGGCCTCACGTCGGTCGAACAGTTCGCTCGCCCCCGGTCGGACGACGAGGGTCGCTTCGACGGCCGGGACGCCGTATTCCGCGGCGCCGGTATGGACGGTCAGGTTTTCGGTCAGTTGTGCGGTGCCCCGGTGGTGGGTGTGTCCGCAGAGCACCCGGAACTGGCATTCGGGCCGTCGTTTGCTCGCGTTTTGCAACACCTCGCCGACCGCCCCACAGACGAAGAACGGGGCCCACAAATCGTCGGTCGTTCGGCCTTGGTACCAACACGCGTCGCGGAACGGCGGGACGTGGGTCGCGACGATCACGTGTCGCGTGGAGCCGGGGAGAGAATCGATCTTTTCCCGAAGCCTTTCCGCGGAGTGACGGCCTTGATCGACGAGGAGCGCTCGCCATGACACGGGGTCCGCGTTTCGGAAATCGTCGATCAGGCGAAAGTCGTTCAGCCGCACCGGTGATCCGTCGAAATCGCCTTGGGTGGCATCCCCCCAGCCGTCTTCGCCGAGCAAGAACGCGTCGTCGTCGAGTTCGATCGGCCGCCGGTCGGTTAGGTAGTGCAAGAGCGGCATGCCGCGGCACAGTTCGACGACTTGTCGCCGGGTTTCCGCGATCGACCGTTGATAGAAGTCGTGATTGCCGAGCACGAAATAGATCGGAATCGCTAACGATTCCACGAGCCGGATCAGTTGGAAGGTGACGTCGTCGGCCTCGGAGATGTCACCGGTGATCACAAATCCGTCGGGACGTTCCCGCGAAATCGACTCGACCCAACGCTCCCATGCGGGCATGGGAGCGTGGTTGAGGTGAGGGTCGGTCGTCCAGACGAGCCGCATCGCCGTCGGACTAGGCGGATGCGGTCGCCGCGGCCGCTTCGGCGAGTGCTTCCGCCTTGTCGGTCTTCTCCCACGTGAACGCGTCGCCTTCGCGGCCGAAGTGGCCGCCGGCGGTCGTAGCCCGGAACACCGGACGACGCAGTTGCAAGTGTTCGATAATCCCGGCGGGGTTGAGCGGGAAGTGCTCGCGGACCAGTTCGCACAACTTGATGTCGTCGACCTTTCCGGTCCCTTCGGTATCGACGTGAACGCTGACCGGGTCGGAGACGCCGATCGCGTAGGCGAGTTGGACTTCGCAGCGGTCGGCGAGCCCGGCGGCGACGATGTTCTTCGCGACGTATCGGGCCATGTAGGCGGCCGAGCGGTCGACCTTGGTCGAGTCCTTACCGCTGAACGCGCCCCCACCGTGGCGACCCCAGCCGCCGTAGGTGTCGACGATGATCTTTCGTCCGGTCAGGCCACAGTCGCCGTGCGGGCCGCCGACGACAAACTTGCCGGTGGGGTTGATGTGGTACTTGATGTCACCCTTGTCGAGGCCCTCGGGGAGCGACGGCTTGATCACCTTTTCGGTAATGAACGTCTTGATCTCGTCGTTCGAGACTTCGGGACTGTGCTGGGCACTGACCACGACCGTGTCGATGCGGACCGGAGTGTTCCCTTCGTACTCGACGGTCACCTGGCTCTTGTTATCGGGACGCAGCCAGTCGACTTCCTGATTGAACCGGGCTTCGGTGATCCGGTTGATGATCCGATGGGCCAACGCGATCGGCAGCGGCATCAGTTCGGGGGTGTCCTTGCACGCGTAGCCGAACATCAGGCCTTGGTCGCCGGCGCCGATATCCTTGCCCGCCCCGCTGTCCTCGTTGACGCCTTGGGCGATGTCGGGGCTTTGCGTGTCGAGCGAGACCATCACGCCGCAGGTGCTGCCACAGATCCCCATCTCGTCGTCGGTGTACCCGACTTCGTTAATCACCTCGCGGACGACGTCCGAGTAGTTGACGCGAGCCTTGGTGGAGATCTCGCCGGCGATGATCGCGACGCCGGTGGTGACCATCGTCTCGCACGCGACCCGGCTATTGGGATCTTGCTCCAACAGGGCGTCGAGGATGGCGTCTGAAATTCGGTCGGCGAGCTTGTCGGGGTGCCCCATGCTGACCGATTCGCTGGTGAAAAGATAACGCGTTTGATCGCTGCTCACGTGAACATCTCCGTCTGGGTGGGCCGCGAAGCGGGCTGGCCCAATGACTGGGTGGAAGTGTTGAAAATGCCGCTAAACTGGTATGCGGCGGTGCTTCTTTGACTTCAGTTGATACAAAGCCTAGTGGCTCG
This sequence comes from Pirellulaceae bacterium, assembly GCA_041685355.1. GTDB lineage: Bacteria > Planctomycetota > Planctomycetia > Pirellulales > Pirellulaceae > JAWLFY01. The sequence continues at coordinate 13,997 of JAWLFY010000007.1, forward strand.
AGCCGTTGATGAGAAGCGAGGGCACCCCGCGTGGTGGTCCATAATCCCCTAGAAAGAGAATTTCGGCGAGGCAGATCAAGTTGGCCGATGAACCTCGGAAGCGGAGCGAAAAGGCGATCATGCCGGGCGGATCGGTAGCGGTGGCTTCGTCGGATGTCGCCGCGACGGGGGCAGCGGAATCGCCGGGGTTGGCGTTGCCGAAGCGGAACGCGCCGCCGCTGTTGATGTCGCTGATCCTGCACGCGGCCCTGCTGACGTTGGTCGGTTTGGCGTGGACCCGCACGCCGCGTGGGACGGGGGTCGAAGCGGACCGTCCGGTGGGAATCGCGATGGTCCACCGGATGCCCGACCGCGACCGATATGTCGACTCGAGCGAGCGGCCGACGGAAGAGCCCGAAACGGCGGACCCGTCGGACGCGACATCCGGTGCCGATTCGGAGACCGTCGCGGACGAGCCCACGGATTCGGAGGCGGCGTTTGCCCCGCCGGCCGACATGGATTCGCCGATCGACTTGGAGGGGACGCTCCGATCGCTGAGCGGGACGCCGAGTGCGGCGGAATCGTCAGGGCTGGCCGGGGACGCGATCTTGGGTGATGACGCGTTTGCGGGCGATTCGTCGCGGGGCGCGCCGGCGGCGAGCGATCAGGCGACGGCGATGGTGTTCGGCGTTTCGGGAAGCGGTTCTCGGTTCGCGTACGTGTTTGACCGCAGTGACAGCATGAACGGCTTCGAGGGGCGACCGTTGCGTGCGGCGAAGGCCGAGCTGATCCGCAGCCTCGAGACGTTGTCGGAGAAGCAAGAATTTCAATTAATTTTCTACAACGACAAGCCGCAAGCGTTCCGCTTGCCGGGGGCACCGCTACAACTCGTCCGGGGCGACTCGTCCATGATCGCGGCCGCCCGCCGTCACGTCGAATCGATCTCGGCGTTCGGCGGGACCGAGCATGACGCGGCGCTCAAGATGGCGTTGAGGATGAGCCCGGACGTGATCTTCTTTTTAACCGACGCGCGGATCCCGAGGCTTTCGGGGCCACAGCTGGGTGTGATCCGCGATCGGGCCCGGCGGGCGGGGACGACGATCCACGCGATCGAGTTCGGGCCGGAGTCGACGCCCCCGTCCGACAGTTTCCTTCGCGATTTGGCGGCTCAGAACGGTGGCCAGTACCAATACGTTGACGTCCGCGAACTGGGTCAGGATAGCCGTTGACGTCGCCCCGTCCTTTCTCGCTAGCGAACTCCCGGATCGACGCCAAAAAAAGATTGCCGATGCGCACGCCTTTTCGATGTGGTCCGTTCCCGCTGGTTGTCTTGGCGATTGCCGTCGGTGGGAACGGGGTCGCCGCCGGCCAAGATGACGGTTCGCGTCCGGCCGACGCGTCGTCGGGTCGCACGAGCAACCCTGCGGCGGAAGCTTCCCCGCCCGACGAAGTCTGGATCGCGCCGGGGCCCGACAGGGGGTCGGGGACCGGGTGGTATCCTGATCCGATCGTCCGCCGCCGCGTGCGGATCGTTGAATTCGGACCGCGGGCTTTCCGTTTCGTGCCGGCGGATCGCCCGGGTGTTGACGCCGCGGACCGCGGCGGTTCGGCGGGTGAGGAACAGATCGCCTCGAGTCGGGTGTTGTGGGTCGCTCGCGGGACGGCATCGCCGTTCGAGACGCGTGGATTGCGTCTGTTCGCCGAGAAACGCTACGCCGAGGCGTTGCCGGTGCTGATCGATGCGATCGGGACGCGTCCCCCGGCGTGGCACCAGCAGTGGCTTTCGATGGTGGCGGCGCAGGCCGCGTGGCGTGGCGGACGTCCCGAAGTGGCGTTGGAACTCGTGAACCAGTTGGACCGACTCCCGTTCTCGCCGCTGACGCTCGCGTGGATGCCGATCGCCTGGCACACGTCGGCGGTCGATCGGGACGACGTGCGGGTCGCGTCGGAGCGATTGAGGGACGGCTCCCCGGCGGTCCAATTGGTCGCGTCGAGTTGGATCTTGGCGACCCGTCGCGGTGAAGCGGCACAGCGTCTGCGGGTGCTGGCCGCCGAGCGGTCGCGTCCCCAGATCGCAAAGCTCGCGTCGTTTGTCGGACGGCGGGCCGCGGCGCCGCCGGAGGTGGAGTCGTTCGCCGACCGCTGGCTCGAAGAAGTGGAGGCGATGCCGATGGTGCTGCGGGTCGGACCGACGGTGATGATGATCCACAAGCTGGAGGCCGCCGGTGAGCGGGGGCGGGCCGGGCGTCTGCGTCGGGGGCTCGTGTTAACGCCGCCCCACCCGCATCCGGACATCCCCGAGCGGTCAGAGCCGATCCGGAAAGGGGGCACACCCTCGCCCGGGACGAGCCGGTAGTCACCCAAAGAGATGGCAAAACGATGGGGCCCGATGTCGACCGGAAATCCGAAAACGGTCCGCCCCCTTTTCGGATCGTCTTTCAGTCCCCGGCGGCCAAGGGATCGTTGTTGTCGGACGCTTCCGCCGGCGTCGCCGCGTCGAGTGCCGCGGCTACACGACGAATCATTGCCGCGCGTGAGCGGGGGTTGTCGATCGATTCGAGCCGATTCTGCAATTCCAGGATGAACGCGGCGTAATCGTTGAACCAGTCGTGACGGAGTGATTCGGGATCGACCCGGGGGCGGGTCGGCCCGATCGGATCGGCCTGGTCGCCGACAAGTTCGAAAGATTGGTCGAACCCCGGCAGGCGGATCGATTCGGTTGCGACACCACGTCGCACGAGTTCGTCGCGGAGCGCTGCGCGGGCGTCGTCCTCGCCGTGATTCAGAAACAGCTCGCCGGAGACCGGCCCACGCTCCATGAGCCAGTCGACCAACTCGTTTTGGTCCGCGTGGGCCGAGTAATTCCCGAGTTGACGGATCGCCGCGCGGACGCGGTATTGCTTTCCGTGGATCCGAACGTCTTTTGCCCCGTTGGCGATGATGTGTCCGAGCGTGCCCGGCGCTTGATACCCGACGAACAACACCGTCGACTCGGCCCGCCAGATATTGTTTTTGAGGTGGTGTTTGATCCGACCCGCGGTACACATCCCGCTCGCGGAGATGATAATCGCACCGCTCTTGACCCGGTTGATCGCGATGCTCTCGTCGACCGATTCGACGAGTCGGAAATTCGGATGCCGAAACAGTTCCGATTCCCGCACTTCCAATTCGTGAAGTGCCCCGGCGTGTCGGATGAAGACCTCGGTCACCTTGTGCGCGAGCGGCGAGTCGAGATAAACCGTCGCGTCGGGGATGTCGCCCGCGTTCAACAACACGGCGATGTCGTGCAGCAATTCTTGGCTGCGTTCCACCGCGAACGAGGGGATCACGACGTTCCCGCCCCGACCGAGCCCCCGTTCGAGTTCATCGCGAAGGAGCTCCCGGCGTTTCTCCAACGTGTAATCTTCGCGGGTTCGACCGCCGTAGGTACTTTCGCAGACGATGTAGTCGAACGAGGTCGGCGCATCGGGGTCGGCATGGAATGCCTTTTCGTCAGGGCCCAAGTCACCCGAGAAGAGCAATCGTAGCGGTGGGGCGTTGGGGTCTGCCGTGACCGTCACGCCGATCGACGCCGACCCGAGGAGGTGTCCCGCGTTCCAGAAACGCATCGAGACCCCGTCGGCGGGATCAAACGGGTCCTGGTACCCGTGCGTGACGATCAACCGCAACGTCCGCTTCGCGTCTTGGGCCGTGTACAAGGGCGTCAGCGGAGACATGCCCGACCGTTCGCGGCGGCGGTTGAGACGCTCGACGTTCGATTCTTGGATGTACGCGGAGTCCGGGAGCATGAACTCGAGCAGGTCACGCGTCGGAAGTGTCGCGTGGATCGGGCCGCGGTATCCGTCGCGAACCAGTTTGGGGAGCAACCCGGAGTGGTCGATGTGGGCGTGGGTGAGGACAACGAAGTCGATCTCGCCGACGTCGAACGGGAACGGTTCGTAATTCAGCTGTTGGGTGGTTCGCGTCCCTTGGAACATTCCGCAGTCGACCAGCCACTTGATCGAGCCGGTATCGACGAGCGCGCACGATCCGGTGACGGTGCCGGCGGCGCCACAGAAGGTGATCTTTGTCATCGCGGCGAGCTGATCAGGTGGGAGAACGGGTTGGATCGGATCTCGCCCGGCTTTTTCTCTTGCGTGCCGCGATCGGGGCGTCGTCGTTCATCGGCGGGGCGTCGCGTCGGGTTGGGCCCCGGCCCGAGACGCCCGAACCGGTTGGCCCACCGTTGCAAGTCCGCGGCGGATCGATAGCCGACCAGCGTATCGAGTGTCTCTCCGCCGCGAAGGAGAACGAGATGGGGGATTCCGGAGACGTTGTACTGTCGGGCTAAGTCTGGCCGCTCGTCGACGTCGACCCGAACGATCTCGAGTCCCGTGACGGTTCCCGCGAGTCGATCGAGTTCACGGTCGACGCGTCGGCATGGGCCGCACCACGTCGCACCGAACTTCATCAACACGAGCGGTTCGCTGAGGCCTGGATTGCTGGGTTCTGGGCTCGGCCGGTTCGCCGAGGTCGGCGCGGCGGCCGGCGCGAAGCTCGCGTCCGCCGGGTCGTTTTTCGAGTCGCATCCGACCAGGAGCACCGCCGCAACGGCAAGGCTTATGAGGCGTCGGCGGGAAGGGGGCGAACGCATGGGGAGCCCAAGGATCGGGGCGGTCCGGGAGGGGGAGACCCGAGGATCGAACGGCGGACAGGACGGTACCGGGCGAGGCGAAATCGACGAAGCGAAATCGACCGCGCGGCAACCATCAGCATCCTAGGGCATCGGCCGACCGCCACCGCGAATCGTGGCGAATCTTCCCCCGACGGCGGGACCGACCCGGCGTCGGCCCGGTTCAACCCGGACGACCGATCGGATCGGCTCTCAGACGAAACCGTCGCGTGACTTGCGGCTCATCAACTGGTCGGCTTCCGGGTCGTCGATGAAGCGTTCGGCTTTCGGGTCCCAACGGAGTTCGCGGCCGAGCATCAACGCGATGTTGCACAGGTGGCACGAGGTCATCGTACGGTGATGGGTCCAGACGTCGGAGATCGGTTTTCCCCCGTCGGCGATGCAATCGAAGAAGTTGCGCATGTGATTCCCCGGTTTTTTGCCGTGGCACAATTCGACGACTCGGGCGTCCAGCTCTTCATGGTCCGCTTCGGTTAACGCGTCGACCGGGCTCCCCTCGAGCTTTCCTCGGTTGACGAAGATCCGCCCCTTGCTGCCTTCGAACAGGATCCCGTTGCCGAAGTCGACGTTATCGCCCTCGCGGCGATAGTGGTTGTTGACGCTGATCGTGGACCCGCCGGCGAATTCCAGGTCGATCGAGAAGCGGGTCGCGGTGTTGTAGGCGTTGGGGAGCTTCGCGTTCCCGTTGAGGAACGCGTTCCAGTTCAGGTCGGAGGGGACGACGTCGGGGAATTCTCCCTTCCCCGAGACCCGGACCGGACCGTTTTCGCCAGGCGCGAGCGCCCACTGGGCGATGTCGATGTGGTGGGCGCCCCAATCGGTCATCTTGCCGCCGGAGTATTCGAAGTACCAGCGGAACGAGTGTCGGCGTTCTTTCGAGTAGTCGGTTTTGGGGGCGGGTCCGACCCACATGTCCCAGTCGAGATCGCTTGGCGGGGCTTCCGTGGTGAACGGTCCGTCGGACGGGGCGCCGCCGATCGCGACGTACGCGTTGACGTCATCACCGAGCCGACCCGACTGGACGATCGCGATCGCCTTCAGGAACCGCTGGGCGTCGCTCCGTTGCTGCGTTCCGACCTGGAACACCCGCCCGGTTTCCTCGACGACCTTGCGGATCTGTTTCCCTTCGTCGATCGTCAGCGTGAGCGGCTTTTCACAATACACATCGGCGCCGCCGCGGAGAGCGGCGATCGCGATCGGGACGTGCCAATGGTCAGGGGTACCGATCGTGACGACCTGTGGCTGCTCCTTTTCGAGCATTTCGCGATAGTCCCGGTATTTCCCCAACCCGCCGCCGTGCTTCTCGTTGAACTCGGCGGTGTGCAAGTCGTCGACGTCACACACCGCGATCAGTCGACCCAGCCGCGCCGCCTCGTTGGCGATCTGGCCGCCTCGGTTGTAAACACCGCGGCTGCCGCCGACGCCGATCGCGGCGACGGTCCGTTTGGTATCATCTGCGGCAAACGCGGATCGCGGGGCGGCGGCCAAAGAACCTGCCGCGGCGACGGTGGCAACGAATTGACGTCTCGATTGGGTCATGAAAAGACTCCTGGTGAGCTGGGGTCGGGGGAAAGGGTGAGCTGGGGTCGGGGGAAAGGGTGAGCTGGGGTAGGGGAACGGTCATGATAGCACCGGGGCCGGGGAACTGCAGCCGCTTGTCGAGAACCGGGGGTCAGCTCCCCTTTCGGAAAGGCGACCGCCGGAAGGGGAGAGCGGGCTTCAACCGGTTCGGCTATCTGCGGGCCGACCGCTGGGCGGTCGGCATGTTTCGCGTCGTCCGCTAAGTTGAGCCGCCGCGAATCTGTTTCTTTTTAGGTCTGTACCGCTGGGAGGCCGTGATGGGCGTTTCGTATCAAGCGATCGCGAAGATGATCGATCACTCGTTGCTCACACCGACGCTGTCGGTCGACGATTTGGAGGCGGGTTTGGAGTTGGCGATCCGCTACGACGTCGCGAGCGTGTGCATTCTGCCGTACTACTTGGGGCGTTGTTCCCGGCGGCTCCGCGGCAGCGGGATCAAGGCGAGCACGACGATCGGGTTCCCGCACGGCGGTCACACCACCGCGGTCAAACGGGCCGAAGCGGTGCAGGCGATCGAGGACGGATGTGAGGAACTCGACATGGTGGTCAACATCAGCCAGGTCCTGAGTGGGCGTTGGGAAGACGTTCGGACCGACATCGCGGCGGTGATCGACGTCGCCCACCAAGCGGGACAAAAGGTAAAGGTGATTTTCGAGAACTGTTACTTGGACGATTCGCACAAGATCGAGTTGTGTCGGATTTGTTCCGAGTTGCAGGCGGATTGGGTCAAGACTTCGACCGGGTACGGGACCGGCGGCGCGACTCCGGACGATTTGCGTTTGATGCGGCAGCACGCCGCGGCGGAGGTACAGGTCAAGGCCGCGGGCGGGGTCCGGGACTACGACGGGTTGCTGGCGGTCCGCGACCTGGGCGTCACGCGGGTCGGGGCCAGCCGCACCGCGACGATTTTAGACGAGTGCCGTGAACGACTCGGGATGGAGCCGCTGGGGGCCGGCGGCGGACGCGATTCCGGCGGGTACTGAACCGCCGGCGAGCTTGCTCAGGTCGCGCTTTTCGCCGCGTAGATTTCGGCGTATTCGATCGTCCACGCGTCGATCAGCCGTTGGAATTCGTCCAGATCGACGTCGGCGATGCTGACGTAGTGGTTGCGGTTGAACAGTTCGCGGTTCATCACCGTCCCTTTCCCCTTCATGTCGAGGACCCGCAGGTCGCTGTAGGGGCGGATCACGATTTCCAGGCGGCTGTACTGGTTATTCCGTTTTCCCGCTTCGATTCTCAGATCGTCGCGGTAACATGCCGTGCCCCATCCCCCTTCGCCGTAGACCGACTCGACGCGGAACCCGGGGAAATGGTCGGCGACGCGGTGGACCGCCGATTCGATCCGGTCGCACAAAGTGAGCCGGTGCGAGGTGTGGAGCCGCCGCAGTTCCTCCTCGCTCAGTTCGCGTTGTCGTTGCGTGGACGCTTGATGTTCGGCCCGTTGTTGGCCACGACGGATCGCGGCGTCGAGTCTGGCGTTGAAGTCGTCGCTCATGACGAGGCGGGTCCCTCCGCGTTCCGATCGCCGCCGATCGGGGCGGGATCCTCTTTTGCCGTCGGTTGATCAACCGCGTCGGGGGCGTTTCGGTCCGGGGTTGCGGGGGCGGCCTCCCGCTTCGGCGACGGTTCGGTGCCTGATTCGGATGCCGCGTCGGACGGGGCCCGTCCGCTGGGTGCGCCCTGTTCGCTTACCGGGACGGATTCGCCGGATGGGGCCTGCTCGCTTGGCGGGGCCGCTTCGCTTGGCGGGGCCGCTTCGCTTGGCGGGGCCGCTTCGCTTGGCGGGGCCTGCTCGTTAGCTTGCTTTCCGGATGACTTTCCGCCTCCCTTGTCGGAGTCGGGCTTTGCCCCCTTCGCCTTCGCCTTTGCGTCGCCGGAGAAGAACTGCATCAGGTCGCCGAACGACCGGAGCGGCTCGTCCCCTTTCTTCATCGCGTCGGAGATCGGGGCTGCGGGGGTGGAGCTGGTGACCCGGTAAGAGTCCGGTTTCCGGTCTCCGCGTCGTCCGCCGCGGTCTTGACCGCGGCCGGAGCGTGCGTCCCGTTTGCCGCCACGTCCCGGCGGGGAGCCGCCCCTTGATTGGCCGCCACGCGCCGGTCCGCCCTGGGTTTGGCCGCCCTGGGTTTGGCCGCTGCGACTTTGACCGCCTCGGGATTGACCGCCTCGGGATTGACCGCCTCGGGATTGACCGCCGCTTTGCGAGCCGGGAGCGGTTCCGGACCGCTCGCCGCGGCTCCGCTGACCGCTTCCGTGGGGTGCGCCTCGGTCATCGCCGCGACCGCCCCGTCCCGACGGATTTCGTCGCTGTTCCGCGAGTTCCGCTTCGCGTTGGGGCGAGACGGCACTCAACGCGACGCGCCGCCGTTTGTCCTCGATCCCGGTGACCCACGCCGTGATCACGTCGCCGACCTGGACGACTTCGTGGATGTCTTCGACGAAGCCGTCGGAGATCCGGCTGACGTGGATCAGGCCGCTACAGTCGGGGGCGAGTTCGAGGAACACGCCGAACGGCATCACGCCGACGACGACCCCGATCACCTGGTCTCCCGGTTTGAGTGCCGAAAGCGAGGGCATCGCCGTCATCACCGCGGGCGGGTTGCCGGTCGCGTCGCTGTCGCCGAACGGGTCACAGAGCCACCGGACCAATTGACGGGTGCGGTGCGGGCCGATCTGCCATTCCTTGATGCATCGGTCGATCTTGGCCGCTTCGGGCATCGGTCGGCGGATCGGTTCGGGTGTGTCGGCCGGAGCGGGTGCGTCGGCCGGAGCGGGTGTGTCGGCCGGAGCGGGTGCGTCGGCCGAGGGAGCTTCGGGGGAGACGTTTTCGTTCGCACCCGTCTCGGCGTTGGCCGGTCTCTCATCGCCGGTGGGCCGCGTTTCCGACGCCTCTTCGGCGAGGCCCGCGGTTTCCGGTTCCGTGGTGACGGTTTCCCCCGAGCCGGCCGTTTGGTCCCGGTTGGCTGTTGGGTTGGGGCTAGCTGTTGGGTCGGGGCTAGCTGTTGGGTCGGGACCGGACTCGGCGGCGGGGGCCGGCTGGGAGGCGTCGAGCGGCGACGGTTGCTTGCCGGCGCCGACGGACGCGAAGTCGTCCGACGCGGAGGCCGGGACGACTTCCTGGTTGACCGATCCCGTTTCGAACTTTGGGAACTCGTATCCGGGCGGGGTTGCCGGGGGGAGTTCGATTTCGAGGTTCCCCGCCAGTTTCTTCGCGAGCGGGTAGTCTTCGGGGTGGATCAACGTCCCGTCGAGCGGTTCGTCGCTACCGAAGACGCGGAGGAAGGGGAGGGCTTGGCGGCGGTGGACGTCGTCTTCCCAGCCTTCCAACGAGCTGAGTTCGTCGCGGGAGGCGATCGCTTTTTCGCGGCGTCGCTGGTCGATCGTTCCCGCCATCGTTTCGGAGACGCCAGGCAATCGGGCGAGCCACCGGGTGGCGGCGGCGTTGGCGTCGACCCCTCCACGACAAACGCCGCTAACCATCACGTCTTCGAGCGATTCCGCCAGGGCGTCATCGGAGACCTCGCGTTGGAACGAGCCGAGGCGAAGCTTGAGTGGGTCGAGTTTCGCGAGGGCCTGGGCGGGATGCAGGACCGAGAACGCGATCCAGGCGGCGGCGCGGAATCGGCGTGGGGTGCTCCGCATCTCCTGGTCCCCGACCAGGCTTCCGGCGTAGGCATCGGCGCCGCCACGATCGGCCACGGTCCAGCGGATCGAGCGGTCGGGAGATTGGGCGATCAATTCCTTCACCGCCACCATGCAACCGCGGCGGGACGGGCCGTTGCTGATCACGATCAAGTCGACGTGGAAGCGGTGGATCAGTTCGCCGATCTTCGCGACCGCTTGGGCCCGCAGGTTTGACGACAGTTGGCAGGGGATGTCTTCGCCGTGCAGGATCCTTCCGTCGGAGGCGACGATCGACGTCGCGGCGGTGCGGGGACCGACCGCGTCGATCGCCATCACGACCGAGGCCTCGATCCCGGCTCGGTTGACCTGTTGACGGAGGTTTTCGGCGGCGACGCCGACCAGCCGGACCGAAGCCTGTTCTTGAAGTTCGTCCCACCACGCCGCCTCGGCAGCCTCGCGAAGGTTCGCCTCGTGGACCAAGATCGTTTCGGAGAGTTCGCCTTCGAGCGACCGGTTGAACCCGACCGCGACCCGCTGGAGTTCTTCGACGAGCCGGTTCGCGTCGTATTCGAACAGACACTGAACGACTTGGCTGCGGAGCCCTCGGCCGAGCATCACCAGTTGGAACGCGCTCAACTTCGACGCCGGGATCCGTTTCCCCTCCAACGGCTTCAGCACCCCGACGAGCCAGCGGCGGCGGCGTTGTCGCGGTGAGACTTTCTTCGGGCGTTTCTTCTCGCCGCCACCCTTCTTTTTCTTCTTTTCTTGAGCCTTGGTGGAGGCCTGCTCGTTCGCAGGACTCTCCGCGGGCTGTTCGGGCGCGGGCTGTTCGGGCGCGGGCTGCTCGGGCGCGGGCTGCTCGGGCGCCGAGTGTTCGGGCGCGGGGGGGTCCGCGGCGGGAGCCGGCACGGCTTCGCTCGCCGATGGCGGTTCGCCGGCAGAG
>JAWLFY010000007.1:24892-51394 GCA_041685355.1 Pirellulaceae bacterium
TTTGACCTTTGGTCGCGCCGGTTTGCGCCTTGGTCGCGCCGGATTGACCTTTGCCCTTCGCCTTGGCGGGCCGCTCGCTCGGCCCGTCGTCGCTGTCGGCGTGGTCGTCGAGATGCGGGTCGTGGACGGTGGCGACGTGGATGCGGGCGTTTTTCGCCAACCAGCGGACGGCGGCGGCGATCAGTCGGGGGTCGCCGGCGAGCCGTTTGACGAGCGCCGCGTCGAAGCCGTCGAGGACGGTCTTCGGATCATCGATCCCTTCGACCTTGGCCGCGATCGCTTCGAGATCGTCGCCGTCCCCTTTCTCCGGATTCAGAAGCCGGCATGCGAGCCGTGTGCCCGCGTCGACATGCGCGGACGCTTCTTGTTTCAGCCGGCGGGTGAGCCGATCGAGCATCCGTTTCGAGTTTGCCGAGCGGATGGCGTGACCGATCGCGGGGTCGGCGAGCGTTGTCGCCTGCCACGCTTGAAGCAGCTGTTCCCGGCGTTCGGCGATCGACTTGTCCGACCGAACCGCATGGGCGAGCGCCCACAGGCTGGCCTCATCGATCCCGCTCAACTCGTCGCGGCGGTAGCGGGCCAGGAACGGGGGCGTGTAGCCCTGTTCCAACAAGGGTTGAGCGATTCTTAGGCTCGAAACGTTGCAACGCCCGCGACGGGCAATTGCGTCCAGATCGACAGTCATGGCGAGTCGGTCTCATGGAACGGGGCTGTCCCGAAGGTGAGCCAGCCTTGACGTGGAGAGATTCGCATCGCGACCCAGCACCGGACCCGAAATCGTATCGACGTGTATCGTATCGACCTGTACTCCGGCGTCCCGACCGGTCGAGACCAGAGAGTTTCGGGCGGGGGTACTTCCGTACAGGCGTTCCGGCCGGTACGGGCGTTGCGACCAGTCGCGAAGATAGCGCGGGCGGTGCGCGGTGTCAACCGAGGCGTTGTCGCCGTGCTCGGGGTTCACCGTGCGAGGGGCTGGGCCTGCGAGGGGCTGGGCCTGCGAGGGGCTGGGCCTGCGAGGGGCTGGGCCTGCGAGGGGCTGGGCCTGCGAGGGGCTGGGCCTGCGAGGGGCTGGGCATGCCTTCGGTGGCGGGTGTCCGAAGCGTCTCGCGGCGGATGCCAGCAAAATCGTCAAAGTTTCGTTAACCGGCACCTTTCCGCCGGCCGATAACCCTCGTGCCGATCCCTCTCGCCATTTGCTTCCCACGAGACGTCGATGCCGAAACCTGAGCTGCGTTTATTTGATGGAGATCGCCCGGATTCCGAAGCCACCGAGCGACCGGGGGCGAAGCTTCGCTCGTCCGACCGCGAGGAGGCTCCGCCGCGGGACCCTCAACGATTGCGGATTCGCCGCGAGCGGGAGCTCGACCGGATCGCGGGGGCCGAGGAAGCGATGACCGTCTCGGTCTCGCTCGGATCGATTCTGCCTTTGTTACTCGATGCCGTCGAGAACGACCGGGCTTGGCTTCGCGATTTCGGGGACGAGCCAGTTCGTATCGACGCGGACCTTTACGACGTGTTATTAGCCTACCAACAGCTTCGGCGACCGGCCGCGGCCTGAGTCCGGATCGAGGGCTCAGCCGGAACCGGGCCTGAGCCGGAACCGGGCCCGGGAGGCGTCGATCCGAAGCTGCTGGTGTGACCCGAACACGTGACGCAGCCGAGGACCGAAACGATGCGCTCGATCGCCGTGATCAATCAAAAGGGAGGGGTCGGGAAGACCACCTCCGCCGTGAACCTCTCGGCCGCGTTGTCGGACGGGGGGAAACGGGTCTGCCTGATCGACCTCGATCCCCAGGCCCACGCGTCGCTCCACCTCGGGATCACCGCGATGGACGACGAGCCGAGCATGTACGAGGTGCTGTGCGGGGACGCGACCGTTCGCGAGGCCCGCCGGGACGTTTCGGAGAGCCTCTCGGTCGTCCCCGCCAACCTGGATCTGGCGGCCGCCGAACTCGAATTGGCGGGGGAGGTCGGTCGGGAGATGATTCTCCGCGACAAGCTCCGAGACGACGACGAGCCGTTCGATTACCTCGTGCTCGACTGTCCCCCGAGTCTCGGCGTGTTGACGGTCAACGCGTTGGTCGCGGTTCAGGAAGTGTTCCTGCCGTTGCAGCCTCATTTCTTAGCGCTGCACGGGTTGAGCAAGTTGTTGCGGACGATCGAGGTCGTCTCGCGCCGGCTCAACGAAGAGCTCCGACTCTCCGGCGTCGTGCTCTGCATGTACGATTCGAACACCCGTTTGGCGGCGGAGGTGAGTAGCGACATCGGCGAGTTCTTTGCCGCCGGGAAGGGATCGCGTCGGTTGTTGGATCGGGCCAAGTTCTTTGACACCCGGATCCGCCGCAACATCCGACTCGCCGAGGCGCCCAGCTTCGGGCGATCGATCTTCCAGTACGCCCCGGAAAGCAACGGGGCGAAGGACTATCGGGCCCTCGCCGACGAGGTGGTCGAGCAGGAGTCGGCGGCGTCCGGCAGTGCGGCCGACGCGGGGGCCGCCGACGCGGGTTCGGCCGATTCCCCCGCCACGCGGACGCCGGCCCGGGTCGCCGCCTAAAGGCTCGCGATGCCACGTGAACGCTCGGGTCGCCCCCGGCATCGGCCCCTTTCCGACGCGGCCCCTCTGGTGGACACTGCGGCCTGTTCTCCCCTCGCGAACTGCATCCCGGTCTGCGAAGGGCCCTCGATCTTGATCTGTTCCGTATTCGAGGTGCCCCGTTTTCGGCATCCGAGGTGGCCCGTTTTCGGCATCCGAGGTGGCCCGTTTTCGGCGACGAGCGGGCGGAGGCTTCGACGGAGACGGGTGGCGTGTGGCCGAACCGAATGGCGTGGGGCCGGGCCGAAGTGCGGTTCGGGCCAGGTCGTCGCGGGGATGGGGTTGGTCCTGTAAGGGGGGTTGTTAGACCGCGAAGGTGATAGACATGAAATACGCGATCGTGATCCCGGACGGGTGTTCCGACGAGCCCCTCGATGCGCTGGGCGGTCGGACCCCGTTGCAGGCGGCCGAGATCCCGGCGATCGACGCGTGCGCCAAACTCGGCCGGCTCGGGCTCAGCGACAACACGCCGCCGCATCTGCCCGCCGGGAGTGAGATCGCGAATCTCTGTCTGTTGGGGTACGACCCCGACGTTTACTTCACCGGCCGGGCCCCGCTCGAGGCGGCGGCGCAGGGGATCGAACTCGGGCCGCACGATTTCGCGATCCGCTGCAACCTGGTGACGATCGAAGAGCAGGTGATGATCGACTTCACCGCCGGCCATGTTTCGACCGAGGAGGCCCGCGAGCTGCTCGCCTCGGCGCAGCAGGCGCTCGTGCCGGAAGGTTCACGGCTCGAGTTTGTCCCGGGGGTCAGTTACCGGAACCTGTTGATTTATCGCGGCGAGGAGTCGACGCCGGCACCGTTTTCGGCCGAGACCCGTTCGAGTGCCCCTCACGACTTGACCGATTTGCCGGTCACCGACGCGTTCCCGCGGGGCCCCGGCAGCGACATGTTGGTGCGATTGATGAACGAGTCGTTCGAATTGTTCGCGGATCACCCGGTCAATCGGCGTCGGGTCGAAGCCGGGGAGCGGGCGGTGACGAACCTTTGGCTGTGGGGTCTCGGCGGCGCCCCGTCGCTGCCGTCGTTCGAACAGCGTTACGGGTTGCGGGGGGTGATGATTACCGCGGTCGATTTGCTTCGCGGGATTGCCGCGTTGGTCGGATGGCCACGGATCGAGGTCGCGGGGGCGACGGGGTACCTCGACACCGATTATCGGGCGAAGGGGGAGGCGGCGGTCGCGGCGCTTGCCGATTACGACTTGGTGTGTGTGCACATCGAGGCCCCCGACGAGGCGGCGCACGAGGGTCGTGCCGACGCGAAGGTCGAGGCGATCGAGCAGATCGACCGCCACATCGTCGGGCCGGTCCGGCAAGCGTTGTCCGATTACGGCGAACACCGGATCTTGGTGTTGCCCGACCATCCGACGTTCTGTCGCACCAAGAAACACACCCACGGGGCGGTCCCGTTCGTGATCTCGGGGACCGGGATCGAGGCGGACGGGCCGCCGAGCTACGACGAGGCGACGGCGGCCTCGACCGGACGCCGCTTCGACCGCGGGTGGGATCTGATGGACCACTTCGTCCGATCCGAGCAGACCACTTAAAGCCGATCCGCCAAGGGTCAGCCCCCGATCGGATCGGCACTTAACGTTCGCCCTCGATTTCACAGCCCCCGATGTCACTGATCGTCCAAAAGTTTGGCGGCACCAGCGTCGCCGACACCGACAAGATCCGCGCCGCCGCCCGCCGCGCGATCCGCGCGCAATCCCAAGGCCACCGGGTGCTGATGGTGGTCAGCGCGATGGGGAAGAACACCGACACGCTGTTGCGTTTGGCTCACGAGATCAGCGACGACCCGCCGGCCCGCGAAATGGACATGCTGCTCAGCACCGGCGAACAGGTCAGCGTCGCGCTCGTCGCGATGGCGATCGAGGCGCTCGGGTCGCGGGCGGTGAGTCTGACGGGGGGCCAGATCGGGTTGCGGACCGACAACAGCTATCGCAAGGCTCGGATCCGATCGATCTCGACCGACCGGATCGGGAAATTGCTCGAAGCGGGAAACATCGTCGTCGCCGCGGGCTTCCAGGGGATCGACGACGAGATGAACATCACGACGCTCGGCCGGGGCGGCAGCGACACCACCGCGGTCGCGCTGGCGGCGGTCCTCGGGGCGGACGCGTGCGAGATCAACACCGACGTCGACGGCGTCTACACGACCGACCCCAGGCTGCTCCCGGAAGCCCGGCGCGTCGACGTGATCAGTTACGACGAGATGCTCGAGCTCGCCAGCCTCGGCGCGGGGGTGATGCACAGCCGGTCGATCGAGTTCGCCAAGAAGTTCGGCGTCCCGATTCACGTCCGCAGCAGCTTTTCCGACATCGAGGGGACGATGATCGTCGCCGAACCGGAATCGCCGACCGCGGCGGTCAGCGGCGCCGCGCTGACCCGTGACGAGGCCCGCGTCTCGGTGCTCGGGGTCCCCGACGTTCCCGGGATCAGCCTCAAGATTTTCTCGGCGATCGCGGACCGCAAGATCGCGGTCGACATGGTCGTGCAGAACATCGGGATGGAAGGTCGCGCCGACGTCTCATTTACCGTCCCCCGTGACGAGCTCCGGGCGACGCTGCAGGCGATCGAATCGGTCCGCGACGAGGTCGACGCCCGCGGGGTGACCCACGACGACCAAGTTTCCAAGGTGTCCGTCGTCGGCACCGGGATGGCGTCCCAAAGGAACGTCGCGGCACGGATGTTTCGTGCCCTCGCCGACGCCGGGATCAACATCCAGATGATCACCACCAGCGAGATCAAGATCTCGGTGCTCGTCTCCCGCTCCCAAGCGGCCGAGGCGTTGCGGGCGGTGCACCGCGGGTTCGAGCTCCAGCGGCGGCCCGACGACGCGAAGTCGTGGGGCGAGATCCGCGCCGGGCGTCCGGAAGGCCCCGACGTCGACGCGGTGATCACCCGGCTGCAAAACGACGCGCTCGAGGCGCTCACGTTGACGGGGATCTCCTTCACCGAGAAGCAAGCCCGCGTGACCCTGTACGGCGTCCCCGATCATCCGGGCATCGCGGCCGAGATGTTCGAACAGATCGGCGAGGCCGGGATCTTTGTCGATATGATCGTGCAGGGGATCGACGGCGAAGACGGCTCGACCGGGGTCAGCTTCACGTTCGACGAGCCCGATCTTGAGCGGAGCCTCACCGTCGCGAAACGGTTGGCGGACCGACACGGGATGCGAGAGGTGGTCGGCGGAAAGGGGATCGTCAAGATCACCGTCAGCGGCATCGGGCTGCGGAGCCACACCCAAGTCGGGCAGGTCCTGTTCGAGCAGCTCGCCGAGGCCGGGATCAACGTCGAGATGATCAACACCAGCGAGCTACAGGTGAACGCCGTGATCGCCGCCGATCAGGCGGCGGCAGGAACGCAACGACTCGAAAAGGCGTTCGCCGATTCACTCCGCTGACGTGGCCGAACCCCGCCGGCGGCGAAGGGCGACCACGCCGACACCGGCCAATCCGAGTACCGCGAGCGAAGACGGTTCCGGAATCGCGGTGGCGGTGAGCACCAGGTTGTCGATCCGGTTGTTCCCGCTGATCGAGGTCGCGCCCGAGACGGTATAGCGGAGGAACGCGGTGTCGATGTTGTCGAGCGTGGAAAGGCTCAGCGGGGGCGACAGGTCACCGGACGACGTGGCGTTCGGATCGATTACCGGCCCGAAGTCCGTGAAGTTCGTCCCGTCGGCGCTGTACGACCACTGGTTCGCGTTGAACCCGGTGCCGGTCCGGCGGGTCCAGTACGAGACGTCGAGGTCTTGCATCCCCGCCATCGAGAACGACAGTTCGATGAAGGTCCCGTTCCCGGCGTAGGTGTCGCCGCCTGTTTCCGTCCCCCCTTGAAGCGAGAGTGACGTGCCCCGCGGATCACCGTTGAGGGCGTTGGTCGTGCTTCCGAAAAAGTCTTTCACGCCGCCGGCGAAGCTGGAGAGCGAGATCGTTCCCGATCCTTGGTCGGCGGCGATCGTCGAGTCGTTGTCCGCGTCGAACGTGTTGAAATTCCAGTACGCGACCACGTCCGCCGTCGCGGTCGACGCGAACAGCAACGTGATACCGACGGCCAGAACGCGAATCGATCGAATCATCATCTTGCCCCCTTGGCTGAGAACCGGCGCGACACGCCGGCAACGAGTTCGGAACAACCGGGTGAAAGTGCCCCCCCACACGATCCGACATCATAAGAAGGGGGACGTGGCAAGAAAACGGGCGAAACCGAGAGGATTGCGCGAAGTTTCCTTCATCCGCGGGGCGTCTCGACGTGCGAGGCTTGTCATCCCGGAGACCTTGGCAGCCCGCCGCGATTCGGCTATTCTCCCACGCTTCTCGCGATTCGATCTCGAGAACGGATGACCGATCAACGCGATACCGAAACACCGAATACCGACGGCGGACGGGCGAACATGGCCAAGAAGACAAAGATCAAGACGCACAAGGGGACGAAGAAGCGGTTTCGCCTCTCCGCGAAGGGGAAAGCGATGCACCGGCAGAGCGGCACGAGCCACTTGGCGCGGGGCCTGTCGAAGAAGCGGCGACGGAATTTGCGGGGAACCGCCCCGGTCGCCGAGTGCATGGAGCCGACGATCCACGCGGCCCTCAACGGCCACAGCTATTAGCACTCGTCTTGGCGAGTCATACGATGCGGCTTGGCGAGTACGATGCGGCTTGGCGAGTACGATGCGGCTTGGTGAGTACGGTGAGGCTTGGCGAGGCGGGGGCACCTCGGAGCGGAACTGCTAGCGACGGTCTCGAGACGGGATGCGGTCGCCTCTTGATAGGCGAAGTTGACAGAGATGTCGCGAAGTTGACAGAGATGTCGCGAAGTTGACAGAGACTTCGCGAAGTTGAAGGAGACGTGACGACGACGGAGACCGGCGTGGCCGGGATTTCCCGTCGGCTGGGCGAAACACGACGGGTCGAACGGCGTTGCGACCGCCGGTGAACCCGTGGGGCCTGAGCCGGCACTTGACTTTCATGATTCAAATTTAGCTTTGGGATTCACGACCGATGAAAACGAGCAAAGGCGCCGCCCGCCGGCAGTCGAAGAAGCGTCTTTTTAAGCGGGCCAAGGGTTACCGCGGCGGCCGCGGGAAGCTGACCCGGACGGTCAAAGAGACGTTGTTGCGGAGTGGCGCGTACGCGTTCCGCGACCGTCGCGTCCGGAAGCGTGAATTCCGCAAGCTGTGGATCATTCGGATCAACGCCGCCGTGCAGCAGGAGGGGCTCCGGTATAGCGAGTTCATCCACGGGCTGAAGAAGGCGGGGATCGAACTCGACCGAAAGACGTTGTCGGAGATGGCGATCGCCGACAAGGACGGGTTCAAGGCGGTATGCGACAAGGTGAAAGAGGCGTTGGCCGCGTAGCGTGTCCCCGGTCGCCGCACGTGTCTTTTGTCTTTTGCCGTGCGAAGGCCTTTTGTCATTTCAATGTCGTCATGTGACGTTTCGTCTTGTGAACCGTTCCTCGCCGCTTGAGGGGCTCTTCACGGTTTCCCTTGTCCGAGGGCCATTTTCCGGATCCGATGTCGCTCCAGGATTTCCTTTCTCAGCTCGAACGACTCGACCGCGACGCGGCCGATGCATTCGCCGGCGCGAGCGACGCCGCCGCGGTCGAAGCGGCGCGGGTGCGGTTTTTGGGGGCGAAGAGCGGAGCGTTGAAGGACGTCCAGAAGCTGCTCGGCAAGATCGAACGCGGCGATAAGCCGGCCGCGGGAAAGCGTCTGAACGAAGTCAAACGGTCGATCCACTCGGCTTTCGAAGAGGCCCAGCGGCGACTCCAAGATTCGGCAGCTGACGGGGGCGGGCCAGACGAGACGTTCGATCCGACACTTCCCGGAACCCGGCCTCGGATCGGGCATATCCACCCGATCACGCAAACGATCGGGCACCTGATGGAGATCATGGGTCGGATGGGGTTTGAGGCGGCCGAGGGGCCGGAGGTGGAAGACACGTGGCATAACTTCGTCGCGTTGAACATTCCCGAAGACCATCCGGCACGCGACCCGCTCGACAACTTTTACTTGGCGACCGCCGACGCGTCGCAGCGACGAAACACCGAGGGGACCTGTCTGCTGCGGAGCCAGACGAGCACCGTCCAGATCCGAGTGATGGAAGGGCGTCAGCCGCCGATCCGGGTGATTTCGCTCGGACGCGTCTACCGTCCCGACGCGCCCGACGCGACGCATTTCCCGATGTTCCATCAGATGGAAGGGTTGCTCGTCGACGAGCACGTCACGATGGCCAACCTGAAGACCGTGCTCAGCGTGTTCGCGTCGAGCTACTTGGGGGGTGACGTCGAGATCCGGTTTCGGCCCTCGTTCTTTCCGTTCACCGAACCGAGCGTCGAAGTCGACTTCTTGTGGAACGGCAGTTGGGTCGAGTTCGGCGGGGCGGGGATGGTCGACCCGGACGTGTTTCGGGCGGTCGGTTACGACCCCGATCGCGTCAGCGGGTTTGCGTTCGGTCTGGGCGTCGAACGGCTCTGCATGCGGCGACACGGGATTACCGACATCCGAGACTTATACAGCGGCGACCTGAGATTCTTGTCCCAGTTCTGACGACGGCCGCGAGACGTTCGAGAGAGAAAGGGCCGCCATGCTGGTGAGTTGGAAATGGTTGTCGCGTTACGTCGACTTGTCGATGGACGTCGGCGAACTCGAAGACCGTTTAAGCTTTTCCGGGCTGAACCACGAGTCGACCGAGCGAGTCGGAGACGACGTCGTGATCGACTTGGAGGTGACGAGCAATCGCGGGGATTGTTTGGGGCACCTCGGCGTCGCCCGCGAGATCGGGGTGTTGTACGACTTGCCGGTCCGTTTCCCCGAGCCGTCGATCGAGAGCGGTGGGGCCGCGGTCGAATCGTCGTTGGGAGTCGAGAACCGGTTCCCCGAAGCTTGTCCGCGATACACCGCACGGCTGATCCGAGGGGTCCGGGTCGGGCCGAGTCCAGGGTGGGTCGTCGCGTTCCTCGAGGCGGTCGGGATTCGGTCGGTCAACAACGTCGTCGACGCGACGAATTACGTGATGTTCGAGTGTGGCCAACCGCTCCACGCGTTCGACTACGCGAACGTGTCCGGCAACAAGATCGTGGTCCGCCCCGCCGCGGCCGGGGAAACGATGAAGGCGATCGACCACCGCGAGTACACGCTCGAGGAGACGATGTGCGTGATCGCGGACGCCGAGCGGGCGTCGGCGGTGGCGGGAGTGATGGGAGGCGCCGAGTCGGAGGTGAGCGAGTCGACGCGGGACTTGGTCATCGAGGCGGCGGTGTTCACCCCGTTGTCGGTCCGTCGCACGGCGCGGGCGCTGAAGCTCCATAGCCCGTCGTCGTATCGGTTCGAACGTCGTGTCGATCCGGCGGGGGTGGATTGGGCGAGCCGAAGGGTGTGCCAATTGATCGTCGAGTGGGCCGGGGGGGAGGTCGCGCCGGGTGTCATCGACACGGCGCCGAAAGTTTCCCCGAGGTCCCCGGTCGTGCTCCGTGAGGGCCAGCTCGAACGGATCTTGGGGGTGCGGATCGAACCGGCGGAGGTCGAGCGGATCTTGCTGGCGCTCGGGTGCGTCGCGTCCCAGGATGGCGGAGACGCGTCAGTTCCTCAAGACGCGTCGGGCGTCGCTTACGTGCCGCCGTCGTGGCGTCACGATCTGGCTCGCGAGGCGGACTTGATCGAGGAGGTCGCGCGGGTTCACGGGTACGACAAGATCCCGAGCGATTCTCCGATCCCGGTGACCCCCAGCGGGCGGCGTCCGTTCGACACGTCGATGGAGCGGGTACGGGGGATCTTGACCGCTTCGGGGTTGAGCGAGGCGATGACGCCGAGCGTCGTCACGCAGCGGCTCGACGAATCGGTGAGCCCCTGGACCGACCTGCCGTCACTGCGGACGCAAACCTCGATGTTGGAAGGGGCCCAGCGTCTGCGGCGGTCGCTGATCCCGAGTCTGCTTTCGAGCCGGGGCCACAACTCGGCGGCGGCGAACTTGGAGGCGGACCTGTTCGAAATCGCACATATCTATCTGCCCGGCGACGGCGACGAGGCGTTGCCGACGGAGGAGTATTGTTTGGGGATGGTGAGCGGCATCGACTTCTATCGGCTGAAGGGGATCGTCGAAGCGTTATGCGAGCGGATGGGGGTGACCGACCCGTTGACGGTCGAGTCGTGTGAGCGCCCCGGGTTCGCGGGGCGTGGGGCGATCGAGATGAAACTCGGGGAAACCCGATTCGGATATTTGGGGTTGATCGACGAATCGTTGTTGAAGCGATGGAAGATTTCGGCCCCGGTGGTGGCGGCCGAACTGTCCCTCTCGTTGTTGGTCGATCGGGCCCGGTTGGTGCCACAGCAGCGCCCGATCAGCCCGTTCCCGTCGATCGAGCGGGACTTGAACTTCGTGCTCGGCGATTCGGTGCGATGGGACGCGCTCGAACGAACGGTTCGGGCATCGGTCGGTTCGGAGTTGGCGGACGTGACGTATCGCGAGACGTACCGCGACGCGAGCAAAGACGGCGAGGGCCGGAAGCGGGTCTTGTTCACGGTGCAATTGCAGAGTCACCAAGAGACGCTCAGCGGGGACCGCGCCGACGCCTTGGTCGACTCGATCGTCGAGGCGTGTCGGGATCGCTTGC
Organism: Pirellulaceae bacterium; assembly: GCA_041685355.1. Taxonomy (GTDB): domain Bacteria; phylum Planctomycetota; class Planctomycetia; order Pirellulales; family Pirellulaceae; genus JAWLFY01. The sequence continues at coordinate 36,101 of JAWLFY010000007.1, forward strand.
AGGCGGAATTACTCCGCTGAGGGATCGGCTCGGAGATCGCGTCGCCCAGGAAGGCCCGTCGCCCAGGAAGGATTGAGAAAGTAGCAACGATGAGTGTCAACCCGATCGATCTGAGCCAGTACGGGATCGCCGTCGACGACGTGATCCACAACGCGACCCCCGCGCGGCTGTACGAATACGCGATCGTCGACCACCACGCGGTGATCGCCGCGTCGGGCGCGTTGGCGACCCGCAGCGGTGACAAGACCGGTCGGAGCCCGCGGGACAAGCGGATCGTCGACGAGCCCGACACCAGCGGGGACATTTGGTGGGGCGATGTCAACATCCGGCTGACGTCGCGGTCGTTCGCGATCAACCGGCAACGGGCGGTCGATTATCTCAATACCCGCCCCCGGATTTTCGTGTTCGACGGCTATGCCGGGTGGGCGCCGGAGTACCAGATCAAGGTCCGGGTGATCGCCGAAAGCGCGTATCACGCGTTATTCATGCACAACATGTTGATCCGCCCGACGCCGCAGCAGCTCGCCGAGTTTGGCGAACCCGACATGGTGATCTTGAACGCCGGTTCGTTCCCGGCGAATCCGTACACGGCACAGATGACGAGCACGACCAGCATCGACTTGTCGTTCGAGCAGGGCGAGTTGGTGATTTTGGGGACCCAGTACGCCGGCGAGATGAAGAAGGGCGTGTTCACGGTGATGAATTACTGGATGCCCCGGCGTGGGGTGCTCAGCATGCACTGCAGCGCGAACGAGTCGGAGTCGGGGAGCGTGTCGCTTTTCTTCGGCCTCTCGGGGACCGGCAAGACGACCCTTTCGACCGATCCGCGTCGACGGCTGATCGGCGACGACGAGCATTGTTGGAGCGACGAGGGGGTGTTCAACATCGAAGGGGGATGCTATGCGAAGGTGATCCACCTGAGCGAAAAGAACGAGCCGGAGATTTTCCAGGCGATCCGCTACGGCGCGGTTTTGGAGAACGTGGTCTTTGACGAAACGACTCACGAGGTGAACTACGACGACGCGTCGATCACCGAAAACACCCGCGTCGCTTACCCGATCGAGTTCATCGAGAAGGCGAAACTGCCGTGCGTGGGAGGGCACCCCGAGCACATCATCTTCCTGACGTGCGACGCGTTCGGCGTCCTCCCCCCGGTCGCCAAGTTGACGCCCGAGCAGGCGATGTATCACTTCGTCAGCGGCTACACGGCGAAGATCGCGGGGACGGAGATGAACGTGACCGAGCCGACCGCGACGTTCAGCGCTTGCTTCGGTGCCGCGTTCTTGGTGTGGCACCCGGCGAAGTATGCGGAACTGCTTGCCGAGCGGATCCGCCGACACGGGAGTCAGGTTTGGCTGGTCAACACCGGTTGGACCGGCGGGGCGTACGGCGTCGGCGAGCGGATGAGTTTGCGACATACCCGCCGGATCATCGACGCGATCCACGACGGGACGCTCGACGCCGCCGAGTACCGGAGCGACCCGCAATTCGGGTTCGAGGTCCCGCTCCGCTGCGACCCGATCCCGTCGCGAACGCTTTGGCCGCGAGACGCGTGGGCCGATCCCGAGTCGTACGACAGCGCGGCGCGGCGGTTGGCGGACCTGTTCCGGCAAAACTTCAAACAGTTCGAGTCGGGTGCCAGCGAGGCGATCCGGCTGGCGGGCCCGAAGTAAGGCGTCTCCCGACAGGCCCGAGGGAAAGCTTTTCGCGGTGGAGACGGGGGAAAGTTGATCGCCACGAATCGAGACACGAATCGAGACACACATCGAAGGAGAGAGTCCTGAACACGACGCTTCCTACCGAGTCGGTGATTCGGACCGCATCGCTCGACAACGGGATGACGGTGATCGTTCAGCCGATGCCGTGGTTGCGGACCGCGGCGTTCGCGTTGTCCTTGCGGGCGGGGGTCAACGCCGAGTCGGATTCCCAAGAGGGTTTGGCGGGGCTCGTGTGCGAGATGGTGCAGCGGGGTGCCGGGGCGTATTCCAGCCGTGACCTGGTGTCGGCCCAGGACAACTTGGGGATCGATCGCGGCGGAGGGGTTTCGACGGCCAATGTGTCCTACACCGCCGCGATGCCGGCCGAGTCGTTGGCCGCCGCGCTCGAGCTGTACGCGGAGATCGTGCGGCGTCCGCATTTGCCGAGCGACCAGCTCGACGACGCGCGGCTGATGGCGATCCAGGAGCTGCGGGCGATCGAGGACGAGCCGACCCAACGGCTGATGCGGCGGCTGCGACGGCTTCATTACGGCGATCGGTTGGGACGGCCGAGCCAGGGGACGATGACCAGTCTTGCCGCGATCACCGCGGACGACGTGCGGCGTTTTTACACCGATCATTACCACGCCGGCGGGTCGGTTTTGGCCGTCGCCGGGAACGTCCGCTTCGACGACGTGATGGCTTGGGCACGCGAGGCGTTCGAGAGTTGGAAGTCGGGGACGCCGGTCCCTTTGGCCGATCGTGAGGCGGGCGGGTTGAAGGAGCACCTGCAAGCCGATTCGAGTCAGACCCATATCGGATTTTCGTTCGACTCGATCCCGTTCGGGCACGACGATTACTTCCGGATGCGCGCCGGCATCGGGATTCTCAGCGACGGGATGAGCAGCCGGCTGTTCGATCGCGTGCGGGAACAGCGGGGGCTCTGTTATTCGGTCGGCACCCAGTGTCACTCGCTCCCGGGCGCCGCGGGGGTGTTCGGATACGCGGGGACGACCCCCGAGCGGGCCCAGGAGACGCTCGACGTGACGCTTCACGAGATCGAACATCTGAGCGACGATTTATCGGCCGACGAGCTGGAACGCTGGAAGGTGCGGATCGAGAGCAGCTTGATCATGGAGCAAGAGTCGAGCGCTTCGCGGGCATCTTCGTTGGCTTCCGATTGGGAACAGCTCGGCCGGGTGATGACGACCGAAGAACTCGAGTCGCGGATCGAGTCGTTAACGCTCGAAGACGTAGCGGGTTATTGGGCGGCGCATCGGCCGAGCGGATACCGGGTCGTCACGTTGGGGCCCGCCGCGCTTGAGACACCCACCGCCCCCGAGGGAAACGAATGACCGAATTCCGACACGTGACCCTGTCGAACGGCCTGCGGGTTGTGGGGGAACTGGACCGGCGGGCTTACTCCGCGGCGCTCGGTTATTTCGTCGCCGCCGGGGCGCGGCACGAGACCGACCCGGAGTCGGGTCTGAGCCATTTCCTGGAGCACATGATGTTCAAGGGGACGGCCAAACGGACGGCCGCCGACGTCAACCGCGAGCTCGACGAGTTGGGGGGGCAGAGTAACGCCTACACGTCGGAGGAGACGACGGTGTACTACGCGGCGGTGTTGCCAAAGTTCCAGGACCGCGCCGTCGAGTTGCTCACCGACATCCTCAGCCCGACCCTCGACGAGGACGAGTTCCAAATGGAGCGGAACGTGATCTTGGAGGAGATCGCGAAATACGAGGACCAGCCCCCGTTCGGCGCGTTCGAGCGGGCGATGGAGCTCCACTTCACGCCGCGGGGACTGGGGCGGCGGGTGTTGGGGACCGAGGCGTCGATCCGGGACATGTCTGCGGCGCGAATGCGGGAGTATTTCTTTCGCCGTTACCGACCCGAGAACATCGTGCTGGCGGCGACCGGGAACGTCGACTTTGACGGGTTGGTCGCGGAGGCCGAGCGGCTGACCGACCGTTGGCGGGACCGACCGATCCCCGCCACGCCAACGCCGGACGTTCCCGATCGGCTGCCCGACGGGATTTCGCTCGAGACGCAGCTGGAGATTCCCGACGCGGCGCAGTCGTACCTCGTTCAGCTGGTTCCCGGGCCGACGATGTCGTCGCAGGATCGGTACGTCGTGCGGATGCTCGCTTCGATCCTCGGCGACGAAGGGGGGAGTCGGATGTTTTGGGATCTGATCGACACCGGGCGGGCGGAGGTCGCGACGTTGTGGTCGCAAGAATTCGCCGAAGCGGGGGCGATCTTCCGATATCTGGTGTGCGGTCCGGAGGAGATGGAATCGAACCGGCGGCTGACGGACGAGATCGTCGAGCGGGCGTCCGACGCGGGGATTCGGCAACAAGAGTTGAGTGAGGCGATCAACAAGACCGTCGCCGGCTGTATCATGCAGAGCGAACGTCCGAGCGGTCGACTGTTCGGACTCGGGACCCGATGGCTGATCGGCGAGGAATACATCGGCCTCGACGACCTGCTCGATCGATACCGTCGCGTCACCGTCGAATCGGTAGGGCGTGCGGCCCGTGACTACCTGACCCATCCACCCACGACGGTGTTGGCCGCCGCGTCGAACGCGGAGCAACGCGTGACGGTTTGACCTCCCCATGACTCGCAGCGAGCTTCCTGACGTCCCCGCGTTGCTCCGGATCGGTCCGCGGATCGCCGTCTTGCCGGTGATCCACGGCAGCGCCCAATTCGCGGTGACGGTTCGCCGGTGGATGTTGGAGAACGCGTTCGACCGCGTCGCCGTCCCGCTCCCCGAGTCGTTCCGGGAACCGGTCGAAGACGCGGTGTTGGAACTGCCCCGTCCGTCGATCGTGATCCAGCCGAGCGTGCCGCGTTTCCCCCGGTCACCGTATGAGGCGACCGGGTTCGACCCGTCGTCGGAGGCCGAGCGTTGGCAGAGCGATTCGTGGCCCGAGGGGGATGCGGACGGCGAGGAGGACGACGAAGCGGACGAGCCGCCGATGAGCTACGTCCCGGTCGACCCGTGTCAGCCGGTGATCATGGCGATCCGGGCGGCGATGGGCGAGCACATCCCGCGGGAATACATCGATCTGGAGACCGACCCGTTCACGCCGTACGCGACGGGGATGCCGGACCCGTTCGCCGTCCGACACGTCCCGCCCGAGCGGTTCGCGGCGGCATTGTTGCCAAGCCTGACCCGGCCGCCCGACGTGCAAACGCGATCGCGGATCGTTCACATGGCGAGCCGGTTGTGGGAGCTGCAACGGGAGCATCATCGCGTGCTGCTGGTGATCAGCGTGCTCGATTGGCCGTGGATCCGCGAGGCGTACACGGACCTCTTCGACCCGGACACGGCGAGACCCGAGGCGACTCGCGGGATGACCGAATTCCCCGAGCACGATCACGTCGAATGTCCGGTCCGCTACGCGGTCGATCCACGGACGTTGACGTTCCTGTTCGGCGAACTGCCGTTCATCACCGGACTGTACGAACGGGCCCGGAGCGAGCTCGAGGAGGACGAGGACCTGATCATCGACGGGGTCAAGGAATTGCTCTTGGCGGCTCGGGACTCGTATCGCCAAGAGCTCGGAAACCGGGCCCGGCGGATCTCGCCGCTGTTGTTGTCAAAATGCTTGCAGTACGTTCGCAACCTGTCCTTGATCCACCGCCGGATGACGCCCGACTTGGTCACGATCGTGACCGCGGCGAAGCAGATCTTGGGGGACCAGTTCGCGATCCACGTCGCCGAGCGGGCGAACGAGTACGCGTACGGCGAGTTGCCGGGGGACGACGGTCCGCCGGTCGCGACGTTGGGGATCGACCAGGCGCGACTCCCCGACGGGGCGACGGTCTCTTTGGTGAGTCGCTTGCCGGGGCCGCCGATGACGTGGCGGACGTTGGAACTTCAGCGGCGTCCCACCGAGTTCGAGAGGGACCGGTGGCGGTACCGATGGAACCCCTACAGCCAATGCAGCTACCCGCCGGAGGACCAGCGGATCGAAGCGTTCCGGACCCGTGTCTTCGATCGCGCCCGCGCGATCCTCGGAAACGACCTGGCGCGAACCGAGAAGTTCACCACCAGCGTCAAGGACGGGATCGACATCCGAGACACGCTGCGGCATTGGTACGAGAAACAGATCTACGTCAAGGTCGTGCCGCCCAGTCGCGGGACCCTCGACGCGTGCGTGATGCTGTTCGACTCGCCGGCCGACCCGCGTGATTATCCGTGGCGGACGACATGGTTCGCGGAGCACGAAAACGAGTCGACGTTGGCGTTGTTCGCGACCGACTTTCGCGCCGAGTTGGTCGGGCCGGGGATCGGGTTATCCGTGTACGGCGGGGCGATGTTCTTGTACCCGCCGGTGGTGATCCCCGACGTGTGGGGCGACCCCCGTCTCGATTTCACCGCGACGCTTGAGGAGCGGTTGTTGGCGGCGGCGTGCATGCACGCCAAAGGCCGCGAGATCGCGCTTCTCTCGGCGCTTCCGCCCGGGGGCGGATGGCGGCGCTTGGCGCGGCGATTCAAGAAACACCTCGTGCACGTCCCGCTGAACAGTTTCAGCGACGAACAGGTTCAACAGTTACGGATGGTCCACGTCCTCAACGGCGGCGAGGTGCGGAGCTACGCCGCCGACTTCATCCGTCGCGTCTGACGCCGATTGCTGGCGGTACTGTTCGACCATCCCGGGCAGCTTGACGAACGCGGTGTTGGCGGCGATCGCCAACAGCAACACGAGCCCGATGCCGGCGAACACCTGGGTCCCCGGACCGCTCGCCTGGTTCCCCATCACTTCGCGGGAACTTGCCAACCAAAACAGCACGCCGGCGACCAACGGGGCGCCCACCACCGTCACCGCCTGGGCCGCGATGATCGTCGGCGTGCGATCGAAGTCGAGAACCATCGCGGCGAGCGCGACGATCATTCCGGTCAACAGCACCGCCACCGTCATCAAACGCGGCCAGCGGTCCGACCCGTCGCTGCCGAGCCCCAGACCGTCCGAGAGGATGAACCCGCCGATCATCGAGTTGACCAAGAACGAAGAATAGGCGGCCGAGAACAAGCCGATGCAGAAGATCAGTTTCCCGCTCGTCCCGAAGGTCGGCTCGAGCGAATCGGCGACCGCCACCGGGTCGGAAAGGACGACCTTGGAGCCGGTGTAAAGCCCCGCCGCCGCGGTCGACATCAGCATCACCGTGATCAACGCCATCACCACCGATCCGACCCGCGCGTCGACGATCCCGTTGCGGACCTCCGCAAGCCCCCATCCTTTTTGCCGCACCAGGTAGGCCTGGAAGAACGCCGCCGAAATCACGAACGTGGTCCCGATCAGCCCCAGTACCGCGATGTCGATTTGGCCGATCGCCGGGACGAACCCCTGGGCCATCGCGACCGGGTCGGGGCGGAGGCTGATCAGGTTGATCGCGAAGCTGATCAGCATCACGGCGACGAACGTCATCATCACCCGTTCGACCATCCGGTACAGGTTTTTGAACGCGAACAGGAACGTGATCGCGATCGCGTTGAAGGCGACGACCAAAACGGCGACCAACGTGTCCGATTCGATGAACGTCTCGAACGCCGCCCCGACCCCGATGTTGTTCCCCGACTGGAACGCGGCGGAGATGAAGAACACGCACAATCCGACAAGAATCGCCAGCGGCTTGCCGACGTGACGCCGCATCAAGTCGCCGGGGGAACCGTCGGCGACCGCGCCGAGTTTCGCCCCGAGCGTCATGTAGGTCAGCATGAACGCGACCGAGATGACGATCACCCACAACATCGCGTAACCGTTGTTCGCCCCGACCGTCGAACTGGTCAGGATGCTTCCGGGACCGATCACGACGCACGCCGTGATCAGGCTCGGCCCGATCCGCATGTACCACGGTTTGTATCGTGGGGCGCTCCCGGCGGGCAGCGATTCTTGCCCGGACGATTCGGGATCGCTGGGCGTGTCGGGAGTGTCGGGCGTGCTGGGAGTGCTGGGCATGCTAGGCAAGGTTTCGTCCGATCGGTTGTGGTAGGCTTTTAGTTCGTTTCGTGGATCCGCTTGCCCTCTTCGAGGTCCCAAACGTGCAGTTCGCCCGTTTGGCCTCCGGTGACCAACGTCTTGCCGTCGGGGGTGACGTCGACCGCGAACAGGAAGTCGGGCGAGACTTGCAGGGTGCGGATCAGTTTTCCGTTGTCGGCGTCGTGAAGCCGGACCTGGCCATCGCCGCACGCCGAAACGATTCGGTCGCTCGCGCCGACGAATCGGATGGCGGTGACCTCTTTGGGGAACCCGCCGATCGTTCGTCGTTGGCCCCCCGTTTCGACGTCCCAAACCTTGACGGTTTGGTCCGCCGCGGCGGAGGCGATCGATTCCAGGTCGTCATTCCACGCCAACGAGAGGACGTGATGGGTGTGTCCCTCCAAGGTCCGTTTCGCTTCGCCCGAGGCGACGTCCGTCAAGCGGACGGTCTTATCGGCCGCGGACGACGCCAACGCCGTCCCGTCCGGCGAGAATCTTAATCCGAACACGGTGTCGCCGTGAATCGCACCGAAGTCGCGAAGCAGCCGGCCGTCGTCGGTGGCGAAGATCAACACCTGGCCGGACCGACTCGGCGGTCCGCTCCCGACGGCGATCGCCAACCCGTCGGGCCGAAAGTCGATCGCCGTCGTGCGGTCGCTGATCGGTGAGTCTTGCGGCGACCCGATGGTCCGTTCGAGCTGCCACCGGGGATCAACCTCCCACACGCTCGCGGGCGAATTCCGGTCGAACAGGCAAACGGTATCCCCGGGCCCGAACGCGACGCCGAGCGGCTCGGCGGTCGCCTCGTGCGGGGGACGGAGGACCTGCGCCGCCGTCGTCTCTCCCGCGCGATAGATTCGCGCCGTCCCGTCACGATGACGAGACGTGATCCGGCGGCCGTCGGGGCTGAAGGCGAGTCCCACCACGAGACCGGCTGGGGTGCCCCTCCGCGCTTGGTGTCGATCGAGTCGCGACCCCGATCGTTCCGTACGTCGGGACGCGGCGCGAATCGTGGCCTCGTGTTCCGGAAGCCGGGACGCGACCCGCCGTAGCCGATCGGTCGCGGTCTCGAGCGTTTGCTCCCGCTCACCGAGTTGTTTCTCGCTCGCTTCCTTTTCTTTCGCCTTCTCGTCGAGCGACTTGCGGTCCGCCTCGAGTTGCCCTTTCAATTTCGATTCGGCCTGCTGAGCATTCGCGATCGCCGCTTCGGACGCTTCGATCGCCTTTTCCGCTTCCGCGATCTCCTGCTTTCGTTTCTCGATCCGTTCCCGCGCCTGTTCCGCTTCGCGACGGGCCTTTTCGATTTCGCTTTCGGTCGCCGCGACCTTGTTCGCCGCCGCCTCTCGCTGCTGCTCCTTTTCGGCAACGTCCTCGGCCGCCTTTTCGCGGGCGGCTTCTGCCTCCGCGACCGACTTTTCTTCCACCTCGATCGCCGCGTTGATCTCCCCGGTCCGCTCGTTGAGCCGCTCGACCCGAGCCGATTGTCTTGCGAGATCGCGTTCCAGCGACGTGGTCATCAAGCCGTCCGCCGGATCACCCTGAAGCGTCTCGAGCGGTGCACCGTCGGCCAGATTCCAAATCCGGGTGACGCCATCTTCGCCCGCGGTCGCGATCCGCTTCCCGTCCGCATCGACCGCGATCGCGAGCACTTTCGCGCCGTGATCGAGCGCGCTCGCCGGCTCGCCGCCGGGCAACGAGAACCGATCGATTCGGCCCCCATCGTGGGCCACCGCCAGCGTCGTCGGATCGCCGGGGAGGAACCGGATCGCGGTCGCCGAGTCGATCGCGTCGATGGTCCCGACCGACAATCGGGTCAACTCCGTGGGGGCCGCGTCGCCGGTTTCCGATTCGTTTGCGTCTGACTCATCGGCGTCCGACTCATCGGACTCATTCGACCGTTGCGGCTCGATCGGGGCGTTCGGTCGGGACCACGACCAAAGGGCGACGCTCCCGTCCGTTCGAATGGCGGCGATTTTTGTCGCGTCGTTCGAGGCGGCCAGCCCCACCAAGGAGGTCTCCGCGGCGAGTCGGGCGGCCGCCGAGTCGGTCTTGAGGTCCCAGACCACGACGTTCCCGTCGGCGTCGGCCAGAACGAGTCGCTTGCCACCGGTCGACAACGCCAAGCCGACCGGTCGCGATTTCGGCCTCGCGACAATCCGGGGCGGCTGGTCATTGTCAGCGTCCCAAGACTCGACATTCCCGATCGCGTCGATCCACGCCCAGGTCTTTCCCGTCGGGTCCGACGCGACCGGGCCGACGGACCGTGCGAGGGGTGAATCCGCGGGACCGAGTCTTTGGTGGACGCGTCGCCACAACTTGACCGAGCGGAAGCCTCCGGTCGCGATTCGGTCGCCCAAAGGCGAAAACGCGACCGCCTGGATCAAGTCGACATCGGTCAGGTCCTCGCCGCGGTTCGACGCCAGTTCCGGGTCAACCAGATTGACGACCCGCTCGCCCGAACGGAGATCGAATAGCGAGACACGGTTTCCCCGCGCTCGAGCGACCCACTTCGAATCGGGAGAGATCGCGACCGAGTAAACGGGGCGGACCGATTCCGGCAGCGGCGTCCAGTCGATCCCACCGGAGGTCGTGTCGCCCCCTTCCGCCCCCTGTTCGATCCAACGTTTCAGCAGCGCGAGTTCCCGGGGCGACAGCGGTTCCGCGTCCAAGACGTTATCTTCCGGCGGCATTACCGGGTCCTCGTGGCCACTGGCGCGGAGCCACACCGAACTCTCGTCCGGTTCTCCCGGAACGATCCCCGGTCCGCCAAAGCCGCCGGCGAGGAGCCCCGAGTGCGTCTCGAGATTCAGATCGCCCTCGGGGTCTTGTTCGAAGTGGCACGCCAGACAACTCCGTTTCAGAAACGGGACGATGTCGCGGGCGTAATCGATCGGCGTGTCGCGGTCGAGTTCTGCGATCGGACGTCCGTCTTGGTCGGGAGACGGGCCCTCGGCGAATAGACGCGAGTCGGCGAAGTGCGCGGCATCGGCCAGCCAGGTCGCGAGGCAAGCGGCGAGGCACACGACGAGGGATCGGGCGGGTTGGGTCATGAGGCGTCGACGTGAAGGCCGTCGTCGGTGGGAAGGCGGGAGGGAAGGCGGCAACACATTCTAGCAAAGACAACGTTGATCGGAGGGCAAGACAACGTTGATCGGAGGGCAAGCTCGAGCCGGTCCCTCCCGCTTCGGTGGTCACCCGGTTCGCTTCGGTGGTCACCCGGTTCGTTGACGCCAAAACAGGATATGGTTATCCTCTTTTGATTCGGCGTCGTCGGACGTCGACTTCGAACACAAACGGGAGAGTGAAATGCGGTGCTTTGATTCGATGACCCGATCAGTCTTGATCGCTTCGGTTTGGGTCGCTTCGGTCGTGGCGATGGGCGTGTGGGCAGCAACGGCCGTTGACGCGGACGAGACGGCGCGCGATGAGACGGCGAGGGTCGAGGCGGCGAGGGTCGAGGCGGCGAGCGACGAGGCGGCGAGCGACGAGGCGGTCCGCCGCACCCGCGAGACGGTTGAAGCGCTCGACAACATCTTCAAGCAGACGATCGTGATGATCACCGACAAGTATGTCCACGACGAGAGTGATTTCGCCGCCGGGAGCGCGGCGGTGTTGCTATTCAAAAACATCTCCGAGTCGAGCGATCAGGAGATCCGGCTGATCGACGCGACCGGCGACCCCTACGATTCGGAGAACGTCGCCCAAGACCAGTTCGAAAAGGAAGGCGTCAAGCGACTCAAGTCGGGGGCCGAGCGACACGAGCAAGTCATCGAGAAGGACGGCCGCCGACACCTCCGCGTCTTGACGCCCGTTCCGGTGGTGATGGAAAAGTGCGTGATGTGTCACGCGCACTACGCCGATGCCAAACCGGGCGAGCCGATCGGAGCGATCAGCTACACGGTTCCGGTCCGATAGCTCCTCGCGGCGGCGTCGGTAAAACATCGTGTCCGCCGCGGGTAGTCATTCGTCGACGAGATCTTCGACGGTTTCCTCGAGCGTGTTTCCCGTCAGGTCGATTGCGGCGACTTGGCCTTCGGGGTCGAGGATCACGGTGAACGGCATCGACACCAAACCGAAACGTTGGGCGGTTTCGTTGGCGACTCGCGCCGTCGCCGACGACGGGCTGCGGTAGCTGGGGAAGTCGATCTCGGACTGTTCGACGAATTGCCGCAGTTCTTCGCGGGAAGTCTCTTCCGGGTCGAGGTTCATCCCGACGATCGCGACCGCATCGGGATGAGCCTCGCGAAGACGGAGCAGTCGCGGCAGGAGTTGCAACGAGTCCGGGAACCGGGAACCCCAGAACGGCATCAGGACGACTCGGCCGCGGTACGTCTCAAACGGGAGCGGTTCGCCGGCGATCGAGTTCAGGTCGGGATCGAAGGGGCGGCCGATCACCGAACGGCGGGCGTCTCGAGCTTCGATCGCCATTTGGGCCTCGCGGTCGCGGGCGAGCGAGGGGTCCGGGAAGTTTTTCTGCAGGATCTCGTAGGTCGCATCGGCGAGGTCGTCGCGGCCCGACCCTTCGAGTTCCAGAGCGGCACCGGCGAGGTACCGGACGGTGATGATGTCGGGTGACGTCTCGATCAGGGTCGCGACCATTTCCCGCCACGTTTCGACGTCGATCTCTTCGCCGGCGACCGCGGCGGCGCGGGCCGGTTCGATCGCGTCGTACCGCACGGATCCCGAAAGGTCCGCGGCCATCCTCGCGATGTTGGGGTCTTCGGAGTCGGCGAAGCGTTCGATGATCGTCGCACGGACCGCGCGGGCTTGGTCGTCGTAGCCGTATTGCTCGAGCACCTCCCGGGCTTGCGCCATCACGACCATCGCCGGCAGGTTCCCGTCGTCGGCCTCGGACGCCAGGTCTTGGGCTTGCTCGACGATCGCCTCGGCGCCCCCCGCGGTCCCGTGCCGAAGCGTTTCGATCGCGAACCCGAGACGGACCATCCGGCTGTCGACGCGGACCGCCCGATCGTCATGGTCGAGGTGTTCGGTCGCCAGCCGTTCCAACGCCTCCGCGGAGGGGAGGTCGCCGAGCGAGGCGAGGTGGGATAGCGACTGCAGTTCTCCACGGAGCCCGGCGGTCTGTTGCCGCTCATCGGCGCCGGGGTGTTCGCCGAGCCGCCGCGACGCCTCGAGTTTTTGCTCGATCACGTCCCGCATCCGTTCCGTCGCCTGTTCTTCGTTCATGATTCCCGCTTCGCCGCTGGCGATCCGTCGCATTTGGCGGTCCGCCTCGGCGAGGAACTCGGCGAGCTCGTCGGCGGTCAGGTCATCGCGAAGACGACGGCGTGGCTCGTCGTCGCCCCCGTTCGTCGGCGACGGTTCGGCGGCGCGGGGGGCATTCTCCGTTGCCCCATCCGCCGTGCGGTCGGCGGGCGGATCGGGCACGCCCGCGACCGGGGGCAGCATCTCGGAGGCCGGTCCGGGCTGCCCAACGGCCGATCCGCTACGTGGCGTCGTCGCGTCGCGGTCGGCTGAGCGGTCTTTCGCGTTCCGGGTCTCGTTCGCGTTCTGGGTCTCGTTCGCCTCGCCGGTATCGCGTGAGGCAGCCGGATCGTTACGGGCACCGGCATCGCTGGGGGCACCGGCATCGTTGGGGGCACCGGCATCGCTGGGGGCAGTCGGTTGCGAGTCGTCCGAACCGTCGCCCGACGTCGTTTCGCGTGATCCGCCGCAGCCGCCGACGGTTGCGAGGCAAAGGGCGATCAACAAGACCGATCGGCGGATCGGACGGGCGAGGCCGCCGGGAGTGACTCCGGCGTCGGCGGGTCGGCGACGCGACGAATCGGGCCGTGTGGTTTCACGCATCGGATTGGGACCACGGGAATGAATTGGGAGCGGCAGGCACCCGGACCGTCTCACCGAGTGCTTTCAGCATATCGGGTGGGGTTAACGTTGGGAGTCGAGCCACGTTTCGATCGCCAACCGATTTGACGGGAACGCCATGTGGTCGAGCTGTTCGGCCGTCGGGTGCAGCCAGTGTGCCGCTTGCAATTCGCCATCTGCCAAGTGAAGGGTTTGGTGCGGCTTTGCCCGGCAGCGATAAAAAAGGTCGATCACCGGAACCCAGATTCCGCCGTACGCGTAGCGGTTCGGGTGGGTTAGCAGCAATTCCGAATCGGCCAGTTCGAGCGACGTTTCCTCGAGCACTTCGCGGCGGAGTGCCTGTTCGACCGATTCGCCCCGATCGACGAAGCCGCCCGGCAATCCCCACAGCCCTTTGCCGGGGTTTTTCGCGCGACGAACCATCAGCAACCGTTGTTGTTCGTCGACGATCAATGCGCCCACGGCGGCGACCGGGCCGAAGAAGAGAGTCAGTCCACACGACCCACATCGAAAGGGGATCGAGCCCGGGTCATCGTTGGGCGTGGCACAGCGGGGGCAATGGAGGTACGCCGTTTCGATCGGATTTTCGTTCATGGCGTCGACGGATGGATCGGATGGAGCGTCGTCCCTGCGAATTGGGCGGCCCGGAGCAAGCCCACGCTTTCGTGTCCCGCGGCGACGCGTCGAAGCTCATCGAGTCGGTCGATGACCCCCAACGACATCGATTCCACGAGGTCCGGTTCGAGACGGCTGTGGAGCAGGACACGATGTTCGGCCGTGATCGCTTGCAGTGTCGGGGCGAGCTCGGCGGCTTCGTCCCACGGCGGCAGCGGCGAGGAGTCGTCCGGCTCGAGGCTCGATTCTTCGCCGCCCGCGAGCCCTTGAGGGGGAAGTCCGGCGAGCCCGGTCCAGAGCACGATCGTGCCACCGGGGGTGACGAAGCGACGGGCGGCGGCGAGCGCCCGGGCGACGTTTCCCCAGGTCTGTTGACGCTCGTCCCCGTCGAGGCAGGCGACGACGAGGGGGGCCGGCCCGGGGGGTTGCGGCGACGAGGTCTCGGCGAAGGGGGGGGCGTCGTTGATCGCTTGCGGGGTCCCCGCCCAAACCTCGCCGGCGTTCCCGTCGGCGTCGGGCCGCACGGCCAGCATCACCAGGACCCCGAGCAACCAATCGACCTCCAAGGGCCCGACCTGCGGAGGCCCCGGCCCCGCACCCTCCGGCCCCGCACCGTCCGGCCCCGCACCGTCCGGCCCCGCACCGTCCGGCCCCGCACCGTCCGGCGTATCCAAGCCGAGAAAACGTCGCCGCGACGAGGAGTCCGAAAAGCTCGGGAACACGCCGGTCGGGTCTTGTTGGTGGGTTCGATCCAGAGCGCGGTGGGCGACGACCGGCAACACGAAGTCGGCGTCAACGAGTGTCCGGTTCAGATAGATCGGGTTGGCCGCAGCGTCCGCGGCGAGGTAGCTCAGCGAACCGCGGTCGGCGGCCCGATGGCGATGGAGCCTCACCGAACCTTTCGCTGACGTGCCCCGGTCGCCCAGTGACGCGGCGAGACCGGCGATCGCGTCTTCGGTCGCCTCCTCCCAGCACACGATCTCGATCGGCGGTTCGCCCGGTTTCCAGAGCGTTTCGACGCATCCGCGAAGGACGCTCGCGAGTTCGGGAACGTTCGGGTCGACGGCCAACGCGATCCGGTCGCCCGGAACCGTCGCCTCGGTGACCGGGGGAAAGTCCGCCGGGCGGCGGAGCGCCTCGGCGACCCGCGAAGCGGCGGCGGG
>JAWLFY010000007.1:51494-56467 GCA_041685355.1 Pirellulaceae bacterium
CGGGCGGGCTGGCATCGGGCGGGCTGGCATCGGGGCTCGGGTACTCCCAGAGCCGCCCTGAGGTGGCCTCGGTGAGCGTCTTGGCGAGCCCAGTCGCGGAGACGGGCGTCGCTTGTTGGGGTTTCATGAATCCGTTTCTTCGGTGGTGCGTGGCCGGATCGCGGGTTGTCGGCCGTCGCGAGTTGTCGGCTGCGGGACGCGAGTGGGTGGCTGCGGGACGCGAGTGGGTGGCTGCGGGGCGACTCTGTGATTGTGACGCCAGCCACCGTTTTAGTAGCCTCGTCGCTCCGCATGAAGTCGGCGATGTCCGGCGTCGGGTGACAACCGAAGTGAGCCGAGGAGTATTCGATGGTCGCGCAGCGTTTCGTCCTCCTGATCGCGATCGGGGGGGCCGTGACGGTCGGGTGTCGGCCGACCGCCGACCAGTCCCGCGGGGACGAGACGGGAGCGGCCCCCGTGGTCGAAACGTCGTCCGACCGCGGCGGGGCGGTCTCGCGTGTCGCCCCACGCGACCGTTTGCGTCAAATCTTCGAGCGATACCGGACGGCGTCTTCGTACCGAGACCGCGCCGTCGTCGAGGCGGAGTCGGTCGCGACCGGTGACCGCCAGACCGCACCGTTGGCGGTTTGGTTCGACCGCGGCACGCTGGCGGTCGCCGCGTACGACGTCCGCATCCGTTCCGAACGCGACCGGCTGCTCGCACGGATCCGCGACGAAGCGACCGACGATTTTGACTCGCAAGTTTTCCGGCGTCTCACGTCGGCGTCCGACGAGGGCGTTGACCGCCCGGCGCTGCAAGCGTTGCTCCAGGACCCCGTTTTGGCGGAACGGATCACGGGGGGGCTCGCGGGGCCGCCGCCGCAACTCGAATGGCTGTTCGCCGATGAGCCGATGTCCGGTTTGTTCGACCCCGCCGTGACGCTTCGGGATGACGGAGCGGCAGCGATCCAGGGGCGGGGCTGTCGGCAGATCGTCGCCGAGGTCGATCAGGAACGTTATCGGTTCTGGATCGACGACGCACGCGGCTTGGTCCGCCGAATCGAGCTGCCCGACGTCACGGTCCCGGCGGCGGCATTGAAGTCGGTCGGCGGTCACGAATCGATCGTGCTACGGGTCCGGGTCGATTTGCGGGACGCGACGTTTTCACCCCCCACCGGTCCGCCGCCGCAATTTTCCCTCCCCGAACGCCCCAAGTTCGTTCGCCGATTCGTGCCGCTTCCTCCGCCGGAGCCCGCCGCGGAACTGGGGCGTGAGCTCCCACGGTTCGCGATCGATGACGTCTCGGGTCGGCACACCTTGACCGCCGGTCGCGGCGACGGCGACGTAACCGTCCTGCTGAAAGTCGGCGAGGAGGCCGCGTCCCCGGCGGCGCTCGCGGGGTTCACCGAGTGGGTCGGCGAATTGCCCGAGCCGTTTCGACGGCGGGTGCGATTCGCGGTGTTGGCGGACGAGTCATCGCTCGTGGGGGACTCGATCTTGTCCGACGGTGAGCGGCGTTCGCGGCTTGCCGAGGAAGAAATCGCCATTTTTCCCGACCGCGTCATCGCCGGAGACCGCACGATCTCGCAGATCGCTGGCGTCGGATCGGGGGCGTTGGCGGTGATCGACGGCCGCGGCCGCGTCGCGTGGCTGCAGCCGCGAGTCATTGCGGGAGAGTTGATGACGCTCGGTGTGGTCCTCGCCGATCTGCTCGAGGGCGTCGACGTCCCGTCACGGGTCCGGGACCAATGGCGGGAAGCGATCGAGGACTACCGCGACCGGTTGGCTGCGGCGGCAGAATAGCCGCCGTTTGGGCTTGCACGGCCTTCGTGTTCCGCCATACTTACCCGCTTCCCAAAAAAAAGATGGGTAGCGATAAGTCCACCGAAGACGGGCGTGAATGTCGATGACGGACGAGATGAAGGTACAAAAGCGTGACAAGTTGGGGTCGGCCGCGACCCGACGATTGCGTCGTTCGGGCCATGTCCCGGCGGTGCTCTATGGACACAACGAGCCGAACGAGCATCTGGCGATTCCGGAGACGGACGTTCGGGCCGTTTTGCGGCACCACAGCAAAATGGTGAAGTTGGCGGGTGACGTCAAACAGACTGCGTTGATCAGCGACATGCAGTGGGATCCGTTGGGGATCGAGGTGTTGCATCTCGATCTGACGCGGGTGAATTTGAAGGAAAGCGTCGAGGTCACCGTCCCGATCCACGTCCATGGCGAAGCCCCAGGCGTCCGCGATGGGGGGGTGATGCTCGAGAACGTGCACGAGGTCGATGTTCGCTGTTCGGCGGGCTCGATTCCGGAGCAATTGGAGGTGGACGTCAACGAGTTGCAGCTCGGCGGGCAGTTGATCGCGGGTGACTTGCAGCTCCCCGGCGGGGTCGAGTTGTTGACCCCGGCCGAGACGGTGATCGTGCATGTCGAGGAGCCGCGGCAAGCGGAGCCGGAAGGGCTTGAAGCGGTAGCCGAGGGTGAGCCTGAGGTGATCGCCCGCGAGGACGAGGAAAAGGAAGAAGAACAGGGTTAGCGTGACGGGCCGTCGGCTCGCACGGTTTGCCGGTTCAGGCTGTCATGAAGCTCGTCGTGGGGCTGGGGAATCCCGGCCGGAAGTACCGGCAGACGCGTCACAACGTCGGCTTCGTTGTGGCAGAAAAGTTGGCCCCCGCGATCGGGGCGTGTGGCGCCAAGGTGAAGTTCGAGGGTGAGCTGGCCGAGGGAGGCTATCAGGGGGAAAAGGTCCTGCTGTTGTGCCCTCACACTTACATGAACGCGAGCGGGCGGAGCGTGCGAAAGGCGGTCGATTTCTATAAAATCGCGGTCGAGGACGTGCTCGTCGTTTGTGACGATTTGAATTTGGAAAGCGGCCGAATCCGGCTCCGCCCCGGCGGGTCGGCTGGCGGCCAGAAGGGGGTGGCTGATATCATCCGGCACTTGGAGACCGAATCGTTCCCAAGGTTGCGGATCGGAATCGGTCGACCTCCCAACGGCTGGGACGCCGCCGATTACGTGCTGGGGAAGCTCTCCGGCGATGAAGCGAGCGAGATCGATTTGGCGACGACGGTCGCCGGCGATGCGGCCCTTTGTTGGGTCGCCCAAGGCGTCGAAGACGCCATGAACCGATACAACCGACTGCGGTCCGATCCCTGAGGAAGAGAAGCAAGAATCGTGTCAACGAATACCTACGAAACGCTGTTCATTCTCGACAGCAACCATTACGCCCGCGACCCCGGCGGCGTCAGCAAGAAAATCGAGACGATGGTCACCGAGGCGGGCGGGAAAGTTCTCGTGAGCCGGATGTGGATGGAGCAGAAGCTCGCTTATCCGATCGACGGCCACCAAAAGGGGACTTACTGGCTGACCTACTTCGAGATGGAAGGGCCCAAGCTCGCGTGGCTCAAGCGGGCCCTGCAGATCTCCGAGCCGGTTCTCCGCGAACTCACGATCCGGCTCGACCCGCGGCTGGTCGAGCCGATCCTGGCGAACGCCCGCGGCGAGTCGATCGTCTCGGACGAAGGAGAAGGGGAGAGCGAACCTGCGACCGGCGAGGTCGCCGCCACGGCCTCAAGCTGACCGGACCCGCCACCCCCGACCGTTTGTCTCACTCGCGTCCTCCATAAGGGGAGAAGCCATGGCCAGCTACAACCGCGTCGTCCTGATGGGGAATCTGACCCGGGACATCGAGTTGCGGTACACGCCCGGCGGTACGGCGGTGACCGATATCGGCGTCGCCGTCAACGACCGCCGCAAGACGGCCGACGGCGAGTGGGTTGAAGAGGTGACGTTCGTCGATGTGACCTTGTGGGGCCGGACGGCCGAGGTCGCCGGCGAGTATCTCGGCAAGGGGTCGCCTATCTTCCTGGAGGGGCGACTCAAGCTGGATACCTGGGAGAAAGACGGCCAAAAACATTCGAAGCTGAAGGTCGTGTGTGACCGGATGCAACTGATCGGTGGTCGCGACGGCGGCGGCGGCGGCGGCGGCGGTAATGGCGGTTCCCGATCGCGGGTCGCCGAATCGAGTTCGGCGTCGTCCGCTCCGCGGCCGAGCCATGCGTCCCATTCGGGTGACGCCGATTCCGCTTACGACGATCCGAACATCCCTTTTTAGAAACAATACCTTTGTCACGTCCCAACGTGTGAGCCTCACGATGCCCAATACGAAGACCGGTCGAACTTTCAAACGCCCCTACAAGCGTCTCCCGAAGGGGAAGCATGGTGGCGTCCAGTTGCTACTGATCCACAACGTCGAGCATCTGGGGAAACAGGGCGAAATCGTCGAGGTCCGTCCCGGGTACGCGCTGAATTATTTGCTCCCGCAAGGCCTCGCGACGATCGCGACCGACCACCACAAGCGGATGGTCGAGAAACACCGTGAAAACTTGCGGGCGATCGAGTTGGCGAAGTTGAAGGGCTACCGAGACCTCGCCGACGAGCTGGCCCGCCAGTCGATCACGATCGAAGCGAACGCGAACGACGAAGGGCACCTGTACGGCAGCGTCGGCCCGCACGAGATCGTCGACGCGTTGAAGACCGCGGGATTCACGATCGCCCAAGACCAAGTGCGTCTCGAAGGGCCGCTCAAGGAACTCGGGCTGTACACCGTGAAGATCCATCTCCACAGCGAAGTCGAAGCGAACCTGAAAGTGTGGGTCGTTCCGACCGTCGTCGCCGAAGACGCCGAAGCCCGAGGCTAGGTGGGTTCAGAACCCCCGCGAGCGTTGACGGATGATCGGTGGGGGTGATGGTTGTGAGTGATCGGGTTCGGACCGACTGAGCTCACGGATCCGGACCTGCTGATGGAGGTCGATCGGTCACGGGGTCGATCGGTCACGGGGCTGTGGCGGAACTGGCAGACGCGCTGGATTTAGGATCCAGTTCCTTCGGGAGTGCAGGTTCGATTCCTGTCAGCCCCATTTCTCGGTCGCCCGTCCCGCGTCGATCGTGCATCGCCGCCGGCGAGTTGAGCCCCGAGCGCAAGTCGACCCCGA
>JAWLFY010000007.1:56567-71504 GCA_041685355.1 Pirellulaceae bacterium
CCCCGAGCGCAAGTCGACCCCGAACGCAAGTTGAGCCCCGATCGCAAGTTGACCTGCGGGCGCAAGTTGACCTGCGGGCGGATGCGAAATACATTCCGGCCTCGGATCGGTGGCGAATCCTGAAGTTTCGAACGGGTGTTCCCGTTGAAACCGACCTTTCACCGCCCCATGCCCCTCCAATCCCCCCGACCAAGACGGTTACCCAGAGATCTAACGATGGCAAAGAATTCGGCCTCCACCGGAAAAATGGTTTATTACTTCGGGAAGACCAAGACCGAAGGGACGGGGAAGGGGAAAATGCTCCTCGGTGGCAAGGGGATGAACCTTGCGGGGATGACTTCGATCGGGCTGCCCGTGCCGCCCGGGTTCACGATCACGACCGAGGTTTGTGACAGCTACAACAAGGCAGGGATGAAATTGCCGCCCCGGTTAATGGATGAGGTCAACGCGGCGGTGGCGACGCTCGAGAAGGAACTCGGTAAGAAGTTCGGGGACGAATCGAATCCTCTGCTGGTGAGCGTCCGGAGCGGTGCGGCGGTGTCGATGCCGGGGATGATGAACACGATCCTGAACTTGGGGCTCAACGACGTCTCGGCCGAGGGGCTGGCGAAGGCGACCAAGAACGAACGGTTCGCCTACGACGCCTATCGCCGTCTGATCAACATGTTCGGCGACGTCGTGATGGGGATGGAGCACCACACGTTCGAAACCGCGTTCGACAAGATCAAGAAAAAGTATCGGGTCGACCTCGACACCGATGTCCCGGCGGAAGGGCTGAGGGCGTTGTGCGAGGAGTACAAGAAGGTTTACCAGAAGCACACCGGCGAAGAGTTCCCGCAAGACCCGCTGCGTCAGCTCGAACTGTCGATCCAGGCGGTGTTCAACTCGTGGAACACGCCCCGCGCCGTCCGGTACCGAGAGATCGAAGGGATCCGCGGGCTGCTCGGTACGGCGGTGAACGTGCAGTCGATGGTGTACGGGAACATGGGGGACGATTCGGGCACCGGGGTGGCGTTCACCCGGAACCCGAACACCGGCGAGAACAAGTTTTTCGGCGAGTTCCTGGTCAACGCGCAAGGGGAGGACGTGGTCGCCGGAATCCGCACCCCGCAGCCGGTCGCCGAGATGCCGAAGTGGGACCGCGCGGTTCACAAGCAGTTGCTCGAGATCAAGAAAACGCTCGAGGAGCATTACAAGGAGATGCAGGACATCGAGTTCACCATCGAGAAGGGTGAGCTTTTCATGTTGCAGACTCGGACCGGAAAGCGGACCGGTGTCGCCGCGGTGAAGATCGCTTGCGACATGGTGAAGGAAAAGTTGATCACCGAGAAGGAAGCGGTGCTGCGGGTGCCGGCGAACGACCTCACCCAACTGCTACTGCCGAGTTTCAAGCCGACGGCACGGAACGCGGCCGACGTGTTGGCGCGAGGCCTACCGGCGTCGCCGGGGGCCGCGGTCGGGAAGCTGACGTTCAACGCCGAAGACGCGCGGCTTCGTAGCGACGCGGGCGAAAAGGTGATCCTGGTCCGCAAGGAGACGAGCCCCGAAGACGTCGACGGGATGAACGCCGCGGCCGGGATTTTGACCAGCACCGGCGGGATGACGAGTCACGCCGCCGTCGTCGCCCGCGGCTGGGGGAAGTGCTGTGTCGCGGGAGCCGGCGCCGTGCAGATCGATGAAAAGGCGAAGAAGATTCGCGTCGACGGCCGTACGTTGGGGATCAACGATACGATCAGTCTCGACGGGACCACCGGCGAGGTGATGGCGGGCGAAGTCGAAACGCAAGAACCGAAGCTGTCGGGCGATTTCGCCAAGCTGATGGAGTGGGCCGATCAATTCCGCCGGCTCCGCGTCCGCACCAACGCCGATTCCCCGGCCGACAGCAAGCGGGCCCGAGAGTTCGGCGCCGAAGGGATCGGTTTGTGCCGTACCGAGCACATGTTCTTCGAGTCCGACCGGATCATCCACATGCGATCGATGATCTTGGCGCAAACCGAAGGCGACCGCCGGGCGGCGCTGAAGAAGTTGCTGCCGTTTCAGCGAAAGGACTTCGAGGGGATCTTCAAGGCGATGGCCGACTTGCCGGTGACCATCCGATTGCTCGACCCGCCGCTCCACGAGTTCCTTCCCAACGACCCCGTCTCGCAGAAGCAGCTTGCCGAGGAACTGGGGGTCAAACCCGCCGAGGTGAAGAAGCGTGCGGCGATGCTCCACGAGTCGAACCCGATGCTCGGTCACCGCGGTTGTCGGCTCAGCGTGACCTACCCGGAAATCTTGGAGATGCAGGTTCGGGCGATCGTCGAAGCCGCGATCAATTGTGCCAAGAAGAACATCACCGCCCACCCCGAGATCATGATCCCGTTGGTCGGGACCGCCGAAGAACTCCGCTTGCTGCGGGGCAAGGTCGAAGAAACGATCGCCGCGACGAAGCAGGCGAAAAAGTACGAGGGCAAACTCGATATCTTGATCGGGACGATGATCGAGATCCCGCGGGCCGCGCTCACCGCCGACCAGATCGCGGAGCACGCCGACTTCTTCAGCTTCGGGACGAACGACCTGACCCAGCTGACGTTCGGATACAGCCGTGACGACGTGAACACGTTCTTGCCGGATTACCTGCATCAGGAGCTGTTGCCGGTCGACCCGTTCCAATCGCTCGACGTGACGGGAGTCGGACAGCTCGTCGAGATGGGGGTCAAGAAGGGACGCAGCAGCAAGAAAGATCTGAAGGTCGGGATCTGCGGCGAGCACGGGGGCGACCCGTCTTCGGTCGGGTTCTGTGACCGCGCCGGCCTCGACTATGTCAGTTGCAGCCCGTTCCGGGTGCCAATCGCCCGTCTCAGCGCGGCACAAGCGGCCTTGATGCAATAAAGGAAACCCGATGAGTGACTTAGATACGAAATACAACGAAGTCGAAAAGCTGATCGACGACGAGAAGTTCCCCGAAGCGATCGAGGGGCTGAACGAGATCGTCGATTCCGACGACTCGTTCGTGCTCGCCCACCTCGCGCTGGCCCGTGTCTACACCAAGACCGGGCAGCACGAACTGGCGATCCGGCACGGCGAAAGGGCGTGTGAACTGGAGCCGAACGATCCGTTTAACTTCACCGCGTTGAGTGTCACCTACCAACGTGCGTGGGCCGGGACCCAAGACCAGCAATACATCGCCAAGGCGGAAGACGCGATGGCGAAGGCGCGCCAGGTCCAATCGCAACAGTAGGCATCGACAAACGTCGGAACCGCCTGTCCGATCGGATGGAGGGGTGGGACGGCCGGCTAAGACGGACTCGCGAATCGTTTTGTTTCCAACTTGTCGGGTGTAGAGACGGGGGTAGAGTCCCCATACGCCCCGGGAACGTGTCCCGACAGTCGTCAAAAACACCGTAAAAAACGGGTCGAAACGAATCGGATGGGTGGCCGAGTGGTCGAAGGCAGCAGTCTTGAAAACTGCCGTACGTTTGCGCGTACCGTGGGTTCGAATCCCACCCCATCCGCTTCCGAGAGCCGCACGTCGAGGAAAGATGCGGGCTTACCGGCGAGCGAGTTCCCGTTCCCTTCGCGGCAAGACCGGACGGCTTGCGCCGTTTCGCTAGGGATTGGGGGGGCGGAGGAAGGGAGGAGGAGGAAGTCGCGCGTCAGAAATTTCCCGATCGTTACCTAGGGGGTGATTGCCTCTCCGAAAAGGGGCCCGACCCTTTGTCGATTTCCAGCTGACATCGCGCTAATCGGCTTTTCCACGTCCGTTGTTGACCACCGGCTCGCCTCAAGACAGGGTCGGACCCCTTTTCGGGTAGGCACTGAGTTCCGAGCGGAGGATGGAGACGAGTTCTCTTAGGTTTCGGGGGTTTTGGCCGAGATCGCCCTTTCCGAGTCTCGATTGGCTGGAGGCGGCGATGATCGAGCCCTCCCCGTCCGGTTGGATCGTGACGAGGACGTCGTCGACGAATCGGAAAACGGAAGTGCGATGCGTCAGGTGGAGGCGAACGGTCTCTCCGCTCGGCACGACGTGTTCGTCGGAGGTGCGGTCGACTTCCGAAGTTTCGTCGTCGGCTTGCCCTGGGGCGACGATCGACCAGTCGGACCGGCCTGCAAGGGCCGCCGTCAGCCGATCGGCGGCCTTCCGCGGTGACTCCGCGACCCGTACCGGTCGCAACTGTGGGTCGTGCGAGTCGGCTCGGAGTTCCGCGTGATTGGTGTTCCAGTCACGCCCCCAGTCATCGACCCTCCACGCGATCGCGGCCAACAGCAACAGGACCACGGCGACGGCGAGATAAGGCGTCAACGCGAACAGGTTCGGCATCGGAGGTTCCGGGTTTTTGGTGTTTGGCGGTTGGTGAGGCCCGCCGTCGCGGCGGGGTAGTCTCTGGGGTCGCGGCCGCGTGGGCCTTTCCCCGCCCGTGTCAGTTCGGTGCCCGCGCGTGGTACAGTCGGGGAGTCGGGAATCCGTGTGTTGGGCGCATTGTAGGGAAGTCAGTCAGCCGTGAATCAAAGTCGTTCCCTGTTCGAGTCGGCCGAGCGAGATCAGCTCGAGGCCGCCCAACCTCTGGCGGCGCGGATGCGTCCGACGCGACTTGACGAGTTGATCGGCCAGGACCAGGTCGTCGGAAACGGGAAGTTGCTCCGCCGGATGGTCGATGCGGGACGGCTGGGGTCGGTGATCCTGTTCGGCCCCCCGGGCACCGGGAAAACGACGTTGGCGCGGTTGCTCGCCTCGGAAACCGGGAGCGAGCTCCGCACGTTGAGCGCGGTATCCAGCGGGGTCAAGGAGGTCCGCGAGGTGCTGGCGTGGGCCCGCGACGAGCTCGCCGGGGGTGGGGCGCGTCCGGTATTATTCATCGACGAGATCCACCGCTTTAGCCGCAGCCAACAGGACGCGCTGCTCCCCGACGTCGAATCGGGGATCGTTTCGCTTGTGGGGGCGACGACTAGCAACCCGTACTTCGCCGTCAACGCGGCTTTGATCAGCCGAAGCCAGCTGTTCCGGCTGCAACCTCTGGAGGCGGCCGCGGTGCGCACGATCCTGGAGCGGGCGATCCGCGACCCGCAGCGGGGGCTCGGGACGCTCGCCCCGAACGTCGACGACGACGCCGTCGACTACTTGGCCGAGGCGTGTGAGGGGGACGCGCGGCGGGCGTTGACGGCGCTTGAGATCGCGGTGCGGAGCAGCGACGCGCGACCGCCGGTGGTCACCCGCGAAGTCGCGGTCGAGTCGCTCGGCAACCGTCTTGGCGGGTACGACGCGACGGGCGACGACCACTACGACTTGGCGAGCGCGTTGATCAAGAGCATCCGTGGCAGCGACGTCGACGCCGGGATCTATTGGCTCGCGCGGATGCTCGAGGGGGGCGAGGACATCCGCTTCCTGTGCCGGCGGTTGGTGATATTGGCCAGCGAAGACGTCGGGAACGCTGACCCGCATGCGTTGCCGATGGCGGTCGCGGCGATGCAGGCGTGCGAGTTTATCGGTTTACCGGAAGCCCAACTGACGCTCAGCCAGACCGTCGCATACCTGGCGCTCGCGCCGAAGAGTAACGCCGCGACGACCGCGATCGGGGCGGCTCGCAAAGACGTCCGCGAAAGCGCGATCGTGCCGGTCCCCGCCCACCTCCGCGATTCGCACTACGCCGGCGCGAAACAGCTCGGCAACGGCGAGGGATACCAGTACGCGCACGACGCGGATGACGGGATCGCCGACCAGGACCATTTGGGGGTCGACCGTGTCTATTACGAGCCGGTCGACCGTGGGTTTGAGTCGAAGCTGCGGGAACGGGTCGTGCGGATCCGAAAGCGGTTGAGGGGGTAGGGAGTTGGTTGTTGGTTGTTGGTTGTTGGTTGGGCGGCAAGGTTGGTGGTGGGGCAGGGAAGGGCTTGGGGCGGGTCGATGCGGGGACTCTGGGAGGAGCGAAGTGATGCATCGTTTGAAACCGGATTTTGGGCGCCGCTGCGACGGGGTTGCTCGGCGTGATTGGTTGCACGTCGGCGGGCTGACGGCTTTGGGGTTTGGACTCAGCGATTGGTTCTCGCTTCGCGCCGCTGCGGGTCCGTTAGCGGCCGCGCCGAAGGCGACTTCGTGTGTGTTGGTTTGGCTCGACGGTGGGCCGAGCCATCTGGAAACGTTCGACATGAAGCCGGACGCGGCGGCGGAAGTCCGCGGGCCTTTGCGGCCGACGGCGACGTGCGTGTCGGGGATCGAGATTTGCGAACTGCTGTCGTCCACGGCGAAATTGATGGACCATGTCGCGATCGTGCGCTCGGTGACGTCGCCGCTGGGAGAACACAACTTCGCCAGCCATTACCTGTTGTCGGGGTACCAGCCGACGCCGGCGTTGACCTATCCGGGCTTCCCCGCGGTCGCGACTCGCCTTCGCCCCACCGATCACGCGTTGCCGTCGAGCATTGCCGTCCCCCGACCGAACGGGATGGTCGGACCCGGATACCTTCCGGCGTCGGCTGGCCCGTTCGTGATCGATTCGGACCCTGCCCGGGCCGACTTCCGCGTCCGCGATCTCGACTTGGCGAGCGGGATGACGGTATCACGGCTGGACCGTCGCCGCCGGTTTCGCGACGCGGTCGACCGGATGGCGCGTGATCCCGACTCGCCGCGGTCCGGAGCCGATGCGGGTGCTGCGGGAGCCGATGCGGGTGCTGCGGGAGCCGATGCGGGTGACCCGGCGTTGGATCAGGCGTTTCGGCTGATTCGTTCGTCCGAGGCGCGGGACGCGTTTGATCTGGAACGCGAACCGCCGCGTGTCCGCGACCGTTATGGGCGGCACACGATCGGGCAAGGCTGCCTGCTTGCCCGGCGGCTGATCGAGGCGGGGACGCGGTTCGTGACGGTCACCGATCGCGGCTGGGACACCCATACCGACCTCTACAACCGATTGAAGGAGGGATACACCGGCGGGACCGCTGGGAAGATTCCCAAGCTCGACCAAGCCTATTCGGCGTTGCTCGGGGACTTGGCCGACCGGGGGTTGCTCGAATCGACGCTGGTGGTATTGATGGGCGAGTTCGGGCGGACGCCGAAACTGAACCCGCGAGGGGGCCGCGACCATTGGCCCCGAGCTTTCAGTGTCGCGTTTGCCGGCGGCGGCGTACGGGGCGGCCAAGTCGTGGGCGCGAGCGATTCCCGGGGGGAGGTGCCGGCCGAGCGTCCGGTGACCCCCGCCGATCTGGTACGCACGATTTATCGGTTGCTGGGGATCGACCCCACGGCCGAACTGCACACCGCCGACGGCCGGCCGGTCCAGATCAACCGGGACGGCAAGGTGATCGAAGAGTTGGTGTCGTGAGCGGGCTCGGAAATCGGAGCGGTTTCGTAAGTCGAAGTCGGCATGTGCGGTTGACTCGCCGCCGTTTCGTCGCCTCGATCACCGTCGCCTCCGGGTGCGTCGGGTTTCGGGTCGCGGCGGGTGACCGTCCCGGTCCGTCGGAAGGTGACGCGCCGGAAGGGGACGCGTCGCGTTTCGATGCCGAACCTCCGGTGACGGCGCTCGTCCGATCGCCGGACGGCAAGCGGATCGTTGCCGGTTCTCAGGCGGGTGTCACGCTGTATGACGTGGCGACGCTCGGAGTCGCGAAGCGGATCGCGGTGGGGATGGACCAGATCCACGCGATGGCATTTTCGCCCGACGGGGGGCGGCTGGCGGTCGCCGGCGGCGACGCCGGGGAAGTGGGGGTGGTCGAATGGTTCGATTGGGAGAGCCATGAACGCTTCGGCCGTTTTCATGGCGGGAGCGATTCGTTTTACGACGTCAGCGTTTCGAGTGACGGTCGGCGATGGGCGCTCGCGGGTCTGGACGAAACCGCGTACGTGATCGACGACGCGTTCGAAACCGTGAGCCGGTACGTTCAGCATTCCCGTTCGGTCTTAGCATGCCGGTTTCTTCCCGGGGACACGCAGATCGTCACGGCGAGTCGGGACCAGACGCTTCGGGTTTGGGTCGCCGACGATGGCCAGCCGGTACGGACGCTTCACAACCATACGGCGGACGTGTTTTCTTTGGCGGTTCGTCCGGGCGGGGACGGATTGCCGATGGTCGCCTCGGCGTCGGCGGACCGCACGGTCCGGTTGTGGCACCCGACGATCGGCCGGATGGTTCGCTTCGCGCGGCTTCCCGCGGTGCCGCTGGACGTCGCGTGGAGCCCGGGTGGCGAGGAGTTGTTCGCGGGGTGTGACGACGGGCGGGTCCGCCGGATCGATCCGGACACGGTGAAGATTCTCGACACGACCGACGCGTTCGCGGGGAGGGTTTACGCGGTCGTCGCGGGCCACGTGGACGGGTCGTGTGTGGTGGGAGGGACCTCGGGGGTTCGCCGAATCGGAGCGGCTGTGCCGGATGAAGGCGTCGAATGAGCGTGCCGGTCAAGTTCGTCGAGTTTAGCGTTCGAACGGCTTAGCGAATCGGTACCGGAAGCCGATTTGGATGAGTAGCACCCGGGACGAGGGTGTCGGCCGCTTTCGGGCGACGCGTCGGCGTCGCCAGACTGAGACGAGTGTGGCCGAGGTCGTGGCACGGATCGCCTACAACCGAGACCACTCCGTTGAAGTGAAACCGAGCGTGTCCAAGACGATTCCCAGCTACTTGCGTATTCACCGCGGCCCGCGTCGCGAACCGACCCTTGCCAGCGGTCCTCGTGACGGGGTCCAGCAATTCTGGCAGGCGTTCACCGAGACGACCGGGTGGCGGGTCGACGGCCGCCGACCGCGTCGCGGTGCGGAGTTGGCGCTGTTGCCCGCGGTGCTCACCGACGGCGTTTCCGATGCCGACGACCTGGACGCGGTGCCGCCGGTCAGCCGGTCGAGCGCCGAGCGACTGGCCCGGGCCGCGAACGGGATGGCGCGACAGTTGAAAGAATCACAGGAAGCGATCCGACGTCAAGACGCGGAGTTGGCGGCGCGGGCGTCGGTCGTGGTCGGGGACGAGGCTCGCGAGGAATTCGCCGGGCGGCTCGAATCGATCTTGCGGGACGCGGCGACGGCGTGTCACTGCGACGCCGCGGCGATGTACCTGCTGGATGACGATACCCGGTTCCTTGCGACTCGTGCCGTTTCGGGGCTCCCCGCTGACCGGCTCGGCGCCCCGCCACGTGAGCTTCGCGGCAGCCGCGGCGACTTGGAGGCGTTGGTCCAAGAGGTCGTGTTGATCGACGACGCCGCCGCGGGTGGGCTCGACACGTGGAGCTTCCCCGAGCCGTTCGCCGCCGGGATTTGTGCCTCGATCAACCAAGGTGATTTGCCGATCGGGACGCTGTGGTTGTTCGCCCGGACGCCGAGAACGTTCCAAGAATCGGACCGGGCGGCCGCCCGGATCGCCGCCTCGCATCTGGCCGCCGAGATCGCCAACGCGGCCGCCGCGCCGCACCCCGATGAGCCCGACGCGGCTCGCGAAGCGATCGGCGATTTGGCGCAGTGGCAACACCGGACGCTCCCGATCGCGTCCGAGCCGGTGTCGGGGTGGGCCGCCGACGGGATGATCGAATCGAACCGGAACTGGGCGACCGGCTGGCACACCTGGGATGTGCTCCCCGACGGGAGCCTGTTGTTCGCGATCGCCGAAGCGGTCGACGGTTCGATGGCCGGTGCGATGGCCGCGGCGATCGCACGTGCCGCATTGACCGCACACGGAGGTTATCGACATTCGCCTCAGCAACTCGTTCAACGGGTCGGCGACACGCTTTGGCAATCGAACTCGGGCGACCAGTTGTTGTCGTTGCTTTACGCCCGGATCGATCCGGAATCGGGTGACGGCGAAGTCGCGTCGGCTGGCCGGGTGCGGGCGATGATTGCCAACCGTTACGGGTACCGGGCACTTGCCGATGGAAAATCGGAGCCGCTGGGGACCCACATCGACCCCCGCCCCGTGGTTGAAAGCTTCCGGCTGCTGCCGGGCGAGGTGATGCTCGCCTATGGGGAGGGGCTCGTCGCCGACGGTGGAAGTCAGCAGATGCTGGGCGAAACGCTCCGCGGGGCGATCGGGATCGGGACGCGGAACCCGCTCGCCGCGATCCGCCGGGTGCTCGCCGATCGACCGCTCCGTCACGAGCGTGGTGCCGGGATCCTCGCGCGGGCCGATTCAAACTGCGGGCCGATTGAAACTGGGGCCGATTGAAACTGCGGGCGGATTAACGTCCGTCCCCGGTTCGCCCTGACCCGCTTTTCGCCCGGTGGGGTACGATGGGGTCGGGGAGTTCCCCGTTCGAAATCGAGATCTCAACGGAACGCGTCATGACGGAGCCAGCGTGCTGAACAGCCGCCTGAAGATCGGGAAGTATTTCGGCATCCAGTTGTATGTCCACTGGACGTTCGCGTTGTTGATCGGCTTTGTGGCGTTCATGGCGCGGGACGGCGGGTCGGTCGCGGTCGCTTACGGCGTGCTCCGGCTGCTGGGGATGTTCCTCTGCGTGACGCTACACGAATACGGGCACGCGTTGGCGGCGCGGCGATTCGACGTCCCGACGCTCGACATCACGCTGCTTCCGATCGGTGGCGTCGCGCGGCTAGAACGGATGCCGCGTGTCCCGTGGCAAGAACTGGTTGTGGCCGTCGCGGGGCCGGCGGTGAACGTCGTGATCGCGACGGTTTTGGGCACGGGGCTGTTGATTTACGGGGGCACCCAACTGTTGCTCGGCTGGCCGGCCGGCGACGACATGATCGGATCGCTCGAACGCGTTCTCGCCCAACCGTCATGGCTCGGGTTTGCGATCACGTTGTTGATCGTCAACGTGATGCTGGTGGTTTTTAATCTGATCCCGGCATTCCCGATGGACGGCGGGCGGGTGTTGCGGAGCCTGTTGGCGATGATCACGAGTTACCGGCGGGCGACGGTGATCGCGTCCCGAATCGGTCTCGTGTGCGCCGTCGTGATGGCGTTGTTCGCGTTCCGCGCCGGGGCGCCGATCCCGGTCCTGATCGCGATGTTCATCGGCTACGTCGGGCTCGCCGAAGCTCGCCAGGTCGAGGTGATGGAGTCGGTCCGAGGGCTGACCGTCCGCGGCGTGATGGTCACCCACCCGCCGACGGTGGCGATGGACATGCCGCTTCGGGAGGCCGCTCGGCGGTGGCGGACGATCCCGACCCAAGGCGTCCCGGTCGTGTCACTGGTTCAGTCGGTCGTGGGCATGTTGTGGCTCAAGGACGTGACCGAGGCGATCGAGCAACGGGTCGACCCGTTGACCCCGGCCGGCCAGATGGCGGATCACGACGCGGCCGTGGTGCGGATCGACGACGATTTGGAATCGGTGATGGTGGCGGTCGGAACGAAGCAACGGTTGTTTCCGGTCGTCGACCACGACCAACGGCTCGTGGGGATGCTCGACTTCGATTCGGTGCTCGCCCGCGGCCGACTCAGCCGACAATTCCGCGACGACACCCCGCCGCCCGAAGAGCGGCTCGACGTCGTCAGCTAGAACCGCTGTCAGCTAGAACCGCCGTCAACTAGAACCGCTGTCGGCGCCCCCGATGCTTTCCCGAGGGCGACGCTTCCTGGCCGCAGCGGTACAATCCGGCCTTCGTTCGTACGCGACGCGGAGGGATCAAAGTGAACGGATCGACGATCTTGGGGAATCGGTTTCGGAGATTGCTCCGGTTGGGGCTCGTGTCGTTCGTTTCGCTGTTGGTGCCCGCGGCATCGGCGGTCGCCGACGAGAGGGTGATCGTCGAACGGACGGACGAGAGCACGCTGCCACGCGGTCACGGGTTGGCGGAATCGTTCCCCGGCGACGTCGGAATCGCCGACAAGGATCAAGTGATCTTTGCCGACAACTTCGAATCGGGCGACTTTTCGAAGTGGGACGAATACCGAAAAGACGAATCGATCCTGTCGTTGATCGAAGACCCGGCGGCCGACCGCCGGATGGGGAACCGGACGATGCGGGTCGTGGCGACACTCGGTGAGAACACCGGGGGCGGCGCGACGATTTGGTTCGAACCGAGCGACCCGGTTTTCGTCCGCTTTTACGTCCGCTTCGCCGAAGATTGCGACTACACGCACCACTTGGCCCGAATCCGGGCGAACAAGGGGTTACAAGGTCGGGACAAGTGGTCGGGGTTCGGCCAAGCGGGGACGCGTCCCCGAGGCGACGAACGGTTCGTCACCGGGGTCGAACCGTGGGGCGGTAACGGCCGATACGCCCCACCCGGTCGCTGGAATTTCTACACCTATTGGCCCGAGATGAAAGCGAGCGGTGACGGGAAGTACTGGGGAAATCACTTCCGACCGGACGACGCCGAAGACATCCCTCGTGACCGTTGGGTGTGCCTGGAGTTGATGATCAAGCACAACACGCCGGGGGAACGTGACGGCGAGCAAGCGTTTTGGGTTGACGGCGAACTCCGCGGCCACTGGACCGGGTTGATGTGGCGAACTTCACCGACACTGTGGGCGAACTCGTTGTCGCTGGAGAGCTACGTCACCGATCGTTGGACCCGGAACCGCGTCAATACGGTCGATTTCGACAACGTTGTGATCGCGAAAGGCTACATCGGGCCGACGCCGCCCGAGGACCTCTGAGCTCGACTTTTTCCGTTTCACGCGGCTTGTGCGAGCCCGAAGTCTGGCAGGTTCCGAATGGGGCGCGGAAGTTTTTGGACGGCACCGCCTCCAGGCACCTGTGCAAAACCCATTCGAGCCACCATTAGCGAAGAACCAAACGGAAAAAGTCGAGTTGAGGTGCGTCACTCGACTCGCATTTTCCAGGCTTGGCTGGAGATCGCCGCCTTCAACTCCTCGTTAATCGCTTCGAACAGATCCACCGCCGCGGAGCTTTCGACCTGCCGCACGTTGTCATCGAGTGCGTCACCGATCGAGCGGTAAAAGTCGGCGATCGCGTTAAAAAGTTCGTCGGTGGTGGTCGGGACGGTCTCTTTGAGCTCGTCGACGGCTTCCCGAAGGTCGTCGGTCGGGTCGTATTGGAGGTAGGTTGCCAGGGCGTTTTCGCGGCCCGTCTCGATCGCCGCTTGGAACCGCAAGCGTCGCGTTTTCAGTTCCTGACGCACCAGCCTCAGCGCCGCGGTCTGTTCCGGGTCATCGGCACCGTCGGGCAACTGATCGCACCACGCTTCGGCCTGTTGAAAACAGTCCATATAAATGGCGACGACTTCTCTTGCGGTGCGAAAACTCATGGATCTCTCCTGGTGGGGTCACGGAGAATCATTTTTGCGTCATCACGGGGAATTGGGAAGGACGCCGTGCGGTGAGCGCCTTTCCGAATAGGCTTTCAGCCGGTGACGAGATGTTGATCCGACTGAAACGGCGACTCCATCCGCCGCACGAGGACGTTCGTCAGTTCCAGGTGAGCGGTTTCGAGGTACACCCCGAGGAGCCCTTCGGTGAACGTCTGGTCGGCCAACGACAGCACGACGCGGCCGTTGATCGAGAATTCGAGGTAGCTGCCGAACGCGAGCAATTGCACGTCGGCCTCGCCGGAGCATTCGACGTGCCAGTATCCGCTTTGCAGATTCTCGAACTGCATCATCTGTTCGCCCGACATCGGTGGGCCGGTCTTCCAGCTTCGGAGCTGAGCGACGCCCTTGTGCATATCGAGCGAGAGGTAGTACCCGTCGTGGGTGTCGCCGTCGATCCGAAAGATCAGGCCGCACTTGCCCTTGCCGCGGAGTCGGAGTGACGCCGTCATCCGGAAGTGGTCGAGCGGCTCGTCGAACACGAACGCCTGGAATCCCGCGGCGCTTTCGAGTTCGATGGCCGAACCGTCGACGCCGCAGCGATCTTCTCCCGCGTCCGGCTTCAGTGTGTGCAGGCAGCGGGTGTCGATCGGTTGGGCGACCCAGCGGTCGAACTCTTCGAACGTCGACGCCCGCAGCAGCCCGTCCGGGGTCCGCTTCAGCCGTTTCGGGGCGGGCATCAGGTTGTGGGTCAGTCGGTCCCCGCGGTCGACGGAAAAGAAGTTCCAGATCAGCCACCCACGGTCGTCGCGGCAAACTCGCCCGGCGTAGTTTCCCTGGGCCATCAGCACGTTGTCGTGATAGCTCCGCCAGGGATGATCGAGGTGGTCGGTGTGCCAATATCGGATCTTCGCGTCTTCGCGAATGCTGCCGATCAGGTAGTACTCGCCGTCGATCCGAATCAGATTCGGGACCTCGACGTCGTCGTACAGGCCGGGGGCGTGCAGCGGCGGCCGGGAACGAAAATGGTTCGGGGCGACCTCTTCGAGCAAGCACACGCATCCGCGGCGGACGATCGGCCCACGATTCGATCGGGCCGACACGAGCAAGTAGCCCTGCCCGTCCTGTTGACAGTAGAACGGATCGCGAAAGCTGACGATCCCGCGGCCCTCGTCGACGGTCGACTCGTAGTGTTCCGGGTCCGCCTCGATGGGAAAACAGCTATCGGGGTCCGACGGCGCGTGAAGGCATCCGACCCGGCCCCGCGCGGCCGCCGTTTCCCGCGCCCGCTTGATCGGTTCGGGGTCGTGGCGACCGAGTGCCGACTGCCAGTTCACCCCGGCCTTTTCCCAGTGGAACAGGTCATCGCTGGTCGCCAACCCGATCCGCTGGACCCTTCCTTGGTCGCGTCGTGACAGCCCGGTGTAGAACATCCTCCAACGTCCGGGCCGGTGCGGGTCGGGGGAGACGTGCATCGTCCACAGCATCAGATCGTCCCAGCTGCCGGGGTCGCCGATGAACAGGGCGTTGTTCACACGCCGCCAATTGATCCCGTTGGTGCTCACCGCATGGGCGATGAAGTCGTGGTTGGGAAGCACCAGATGAAACAGGTGATACAACCCGTCGTGATACAGTACGTCGACATCACCGATCGTCGCACGGCTCCCGTCAGCCTCGCTGAACATGTCGTCCTCAGGAAATCGCGGCTTAGAATGGGAGGTTGTTCCGCGATTTTAGTGGCAACTGCCCAGAACGTAGGTTTTGGAGGCATTGCTGCGATGTCCGAAGTGAGGATGCGAGCGAACGCGGACAAG
>JAWLFY010000222.1:0-6219 GCA_041685355.1 Pirellulaceae bacterium
CTTGTCCGCGTTCGCTCGCATCCTCACTTCGGACATCGCAGCAATGCCTCCAAAACCTACGTTCTGGGCAGTTGCCACTAAAATCGCGGAACAACCTCCGGGAAGAGGCAGACAAATCTGCCCCGACGTTTGGACAGAGATTGTGACGGTGAGGGAGTGACACCGTCCAGGAACGGAACCGGAACGATACCGGAATGATTGAGTCGTGTTGACGGACGGCTTGCGGGTTGACGTCCCAATGGCTGAAAAAGGCTACTTGAAGGCGGGCCGGTATTTTGCCATGCCCTCAAACGCGAGAGGCACGTCGTGCTCCCCTGACCCCGCGCCGCTCCGGGCAACGCAGGGCCGGGCAACGCAGGGCCGGGCAACGCAGGGCTGGGCAACGCAGGGCCGGGCAACGCACGCAAGCAAAGGTGATCTGCCCCACAGTCAGAGGACAACCATCGACAAGCGAGCCACGGCTTATCGCACACCCCGATACGATCGGGGGCGTGGGAGGGAATTGATTCGTCTTGGCGACGTTGGTGCGTTCACTTTTGTTAACGGTTCCGAACGTCAAGCTTTTCCCAATTTTAGCCCCCCGAAAGGTTGATCTGGGTCCGCTCGGCGGGTACTTTTTTTCGGCGGTGCCGATCCACCCTTGAAAGGGGGTTTTCAGGCATCGTTTCCACGAAGCCGACCGGGGCGTGTCGGGTCGGAAGGTGAAATCAGCTGTTCCTTTTCACTCACCGAGGTGCGTCATGTCTCACGACCGATCCGAAGTTTTGCGCCGTCCGCAATCGCGTCGTTTTTTGAAGAGCCGCCATCGCGTCCGTCCGGGGCGTGGGACGTCTTATCGTCCCCAACTGGATCCGCTGGAGCCTCGCAACCTGCTCGCGGCGATTACGGTGAGCAGTCTCGACGACGACGGTGCGGGCACACTTCGGCAGGCGATCTTGGACGCGAACGCGAATGTGGGGCCTGACGTTATCCGGTTCGCTCAGGAGCTTCAGGGCACGATCGAACTCGAAAGTCAGCTGAAGATTACCGATGACGTGACGATCCGCGGACCCGGCGCGGGGAGATTGGCGGTCAGCGGGATGGGGGAGACTCGGGTGTTTGCGGTGTTGCCGGAGGCACTTGTCGACGCGCCGTTCGAGACCCCGACCCCGGAGGAGATCGCGTCGTCGCCGGACGTCACGATTCGAGGTTTGACGGTGCGGGACGGTCTCGCCACCGACGCGCTCGGTTTCGACCCCACGGATCCGGCGACCGCGGTCTTTGCCTTCGGCGGCGGGCTTTACAACATGGGTGGGGATGTGCGGCTGGATCGAGTCGATTTTGTCGACAACACGGCGGTCAACGTGATTACGGCAGGAGGGGCGGTTGCGAACGAATTTGGCGGGACGTTGTCGGTCACGCGGGGCCATTTCGAGGGAAACGTGTCGAGCGGAATTGTCGTCGGTGTCGGCGGCGCGATCACGTCCGACCTGGGACCGACGACGGGCGGTTTGACGGCGCCGCCGGATGTGCAAGTCCGTCATTCGTCGTTTGTCGACAACACCGCCAAGTCGGCCCTCGGCTACATCGAAGGCGAAGCTTTTACGGGTCTTGCGGCCGGCGGGGCGGTTTTAAACGTGACGGGGGCGATGAGCGTGTCGTACAGCCGTTTTGAAGGCAATGCGGTGATGAGCGGTACCGGCGGCGAGGGGGCGACGTCCGGCGGGCCGGCTTTCGGGGGAGCAATCCTGAGTGGCGACGTGTCACCGTTCGGGGTCGCCGAGTCGAGTTTGCGGGTCGCCAACAGCCGCTTTGTGGGGAACGAGGCGTTGGCGGGGGACGGTGCATCGGACGGGGCCGCCGGCGGGCTCGCTTCGGGCGGGGCGATCCAGTTGGTTAGCGGCACCGACGCCTCGCTCGTCGGGAACCTCTTCGATTCGAATGCGGTCCACGGCGGCGCGGGCGGCCCCGACGCGGCTGGGGGGCTTGGGACGGGCGGCGGCGTTGGGGCGAATGGCGGCGCCGAGGTCACGACGGCCCGCAACCGTTTCGTGAGCAACACGGCACGGGGCGGCGGTGGTGCTCCCGCCGCGGCCGGTCGCGGAGGCGGGTTCGGGTCGGACGCGGTCGAACTGGCAGGGGTCTTTCCCGGCACGGCGACCGTGGTCAGCCGATCCGATTCGTTCCGAGACAACGTCGCCTACGGCGGGATGGGGGGCGGCATGTACAACGAAGGCGAGCTGTCGGTTCGCGGCGGGGGTTTCGTCGGCAACCGGGCGGTCGGCGTGACCGACGTGTTGATCGATTTTGTTCCCGGGTATGTTTTCACCGGTGCGTCGCTCGGCGGCGGGATCTCGAATCTGGGGACGCTGGATCTTCACGCCAGCACGCTGAGGGAAAACTCGGCGAGCGGGGCGGACGACGGCGTGGGCCCGAACCTGCTGTTAAGCGGTGCCGCGACGTTCCCCGGGTTGGCGGTTGGCGGCGGATTGCACAACATCGCCGAGGCAGCGGTCTCCGGCACCAAATTGATCGGGAACTGGGCCGAGGCGGGCGACAACAACGAGGGGACGTTCGCCGGCGTCGGCAACGGGGGCGGCATCTACAACGACGGCGACCTACGGCTGTCGCGTAGCGTGGTTCGTGGGAACGCGGCGATCGGTGGGGACGGCAACGAGGGCGATATCGGTGCGGGTACCGGAGCCGGAGGCGGCGTGACGAGCGGTACGGTGACGGCGCTCGCCGGTTTGAGAAGTGCGTCCGTCGTCATCGAGCAGACCAAAGTAACCACGAACCGAGCGGTCGGGGGAAACGAAAACTCGTCTCTCGAAGACATCCCCGTTCCCCCGGCCCACGCGCCGAACGCCGCGGTCGGCGGAGGCATTTTGGTCTATCAGGGTTCGGCCGACGTATCGGGTGCACTGATCACGCATAACCGTGCCGTCGGCGGAGACTCCGGTCCCGGGGTGGGCGGCGGCGTCTACTTCTTCGGTCTGGTCGGCCCGGTCACGGGGCAGCTGTCCCGCAGCATCGTCGCCCACAACTGGGCGGTCGGCGGCGACGGCGACGACGGGTTGGGGGGTGGCATCGCCGTCGCAAGCCGTGGCTCGATCTTTGGCGGCCCGATCAGCGTCGATGCCGAACGGGCTTTGGTGTTTGGCAACTCGGCGGTCGGCGGCGAAGGTGGCGACGGACTCGGCGGGGGGATCTTCAACGACGAATCCGGCGAACTGGAGCTCGCCAGATCGCTCGTCTTCCGCAACGCGGCGCGGGGCGGCAAGGCGGGTGGCGAAGGCGTCGGGGGTGGTCTCTATAACTTGGGCGACGCCGATCGGATCCGTTCGCGGGTCTTCGCCAACTTCGCGTCGACCGACGACGACGACTGTTTCGGCTGCTGAACGCGGCAAGATCCGGTGCCCGGAGGTGACCGTTCGTCCCGCTTCGCGGCCGGCGGCGTGATCGGCGGGGGCATCACTTTGGGTCGTTGAATTGCGGACCGCTCCGTTCGCGGAGCGGGGGAGGGTTCTTCGTGGCCGGGCTCGTTCTTCGTGGCCGGGCTCGTCAAGAGTTCGGTGGGGTGGCCTTGGATGGGGGCGCCGACGGAGGTCTTCACCGCTACCTTGGCGGGCGAAGCGGGATGTCGTCACACCGAATACAAGTGCGTCGCGTTCTTGACACCGTCGGTGAGGCTGGCCGCGGTTCCTGCGAGGGCGGTCTGGGGTGGCGATTTTTGGGGGCTGGCGTTTTCGGGAGGGGAGCGGACGTCTGGTGTTCAGGTCGGTTTCCGACTTTTTACGCATAGGAACACCGGTCCGTCGCCGGGTACCGGGGGGCCTCGGACGCGGCCATTTCTTCGCACGACGACGTTTGGCACCGGAAATGCACCCAGAATGTTTCGCCGTGAAACTCAGAGGAAAACGTCCTCCGGGTGGCATCACGGCCGGCATCCATTTTCAGAAGGAATCGTGGGCCATGTTGTCTTGGAAGAATCTTTGTCTTGGAGCGGCGATGGCCGCGTCGCCGTTGTTGATGACGGGCGAGGCTCGTGGCGACCACTACCGGCCTGATCACTACCGGCACGGCCACTACCGTCCGGGATGCGACGTGGGCCGTTACCCCCCGTCGTACCGCCCGAGTTATCACGCCGGTTACCGCTCCAATTTCGGCCCGAGTTACCGATCGAGTTTCGGGTCGAGCTACCGTTACGGCGCGGGGTACGGTTCGGGGATCGGGATGGGCTACACGCCGCGGGTTTACGCCCGTCCCCCGATCGCGACGCCTTTCGGGGTACCGGGCGGTGCGTTCCGGTACGGGGCCGGATATCCGCGGTACGGGGCCGGATATCCGCGGTACGGGGCCGGATATCCGCGGTACGGAACGGGCGGTTTCTCGCTGTACATCGGCCGATAGCTGTTCTCGCCGATGCCTCTTTTCCGCGACGCCGGGGGAGAGGATTCGGGCAAGGGGAAAGCTTGAGAATTGGCCTTGTTGCGGCCGGGCCGCCAATTTGGCGATCGGCCGCGTTTTTAGGACTCCGTATCACTACTTTGCGGGCGGAGCCGATCATGTTTTGAAGATTGAACCGAAAGGCAAATGATGTATCGTTCTTTGTTGATTGCCGCGACGTTTGTGGCGGCCCCTTTATTGACGACCCCGGCGGCCGATGCCGACTATGGCCGGTCGTCTCGGTATCGTCCCAGTTACGTGCCGGCCCCGCACCGGTACATCCCGTCGTACCGAGCGGGGAGCGTGAAGCGGTACATCCCGAGCTATCAGCGGAGCCGTTTCGGACCGCCGGTCGTCATTCCCGGGCGAAGCGATGGGATCCCCAGGCGGAGTTACACGCCTCGGCGGAGTTACCGGGCGCCGTACTATCGGGCGCCTTATCGCTCCGGCTTTCGCGGCCCCGGCGTCTCGTTCGGCACACGCGGTTTCTCGCTCTACCTAGGGCGGTGAGTCGCTCGGCGTCGTCAGTCGGGCGTCTCGGCGATGACCGCGGTTATCGCCGGGAGGAGCCGGACCGCGACGCGGTTCGTTGTCCTTTCGGGCGGAGCAGATAGACCTTCGGGTCATCGACCACGAACGAGGTACTCCAGCGACGGCCGTCGTCGGCGCTGCAAACGTTGTAGAAGAACGTACGGAACCGCTCGGCGCGATAGTTATACGGGAGCTGGCTGGTGATGTAGTCGTCTTCGGTCAGCTCATCGACACCGGGTGATGCGTAGTAGTGAACCATCCCGTCCGGGGTGACGCTCATCCCGAGGGTCCACCAGCCGGTCGTGGTGATTTGCGGACCGCGGAAGTCTCCCCCGCGACGGTTGCTGCGGACGCGGAGATGGGCGTAGTCTTCGGTCCGTTTCGAGTCGTGCTTGCTTTCGAACTCGATGAACAATCCCGGCCAGTAGACCTCGTTGTCCATCTGCTTCCGTTTCAGCTTGAACGGGCCGATTTCTTTTTCGACCATCGCGGTCGTTTCGAGGGCGAGGCGGAAGCCGAAGTGCGGGCCGCTCCGCTTTTCCCATTCGGCGACCGGCGGCAGGAACACCCGCGTGGTGACGCTGGGGACTTCGGAGATATCGACTTTCCGCCGAAGCCGGTATTGGACGTTGCAAATGAAGTCGTCTTGGTGCATCGTTCCGCTCGGTCGCCCCGGGATACCGGTGTAGAGCGACCGCATCAGCAGCGCCCCCTCGCTTCCCGGGAGTCCTCCGGCGGGTGTGTTGATCCGTTTGACGACGTCGGGGTGTCCCCGCTTGATCCCCTCGTACCAGCGGCCGTTTTGGCTTCGCCCCAGCGGCGTCCGCTGGTTCTCGTCGATGTCTTCGGTGCTTTTCGGGTCGTTCGGGATATAGCTCCACTTCGGGTCTTCGAAGTCGTCGGAGACGCCGAGGATCTCGGAACCGGTTCCGGGGATGACGGGCCGCTGGGCGGTCGCCGGGGCGGCGGCGAGAGCGAAGGCGAGCGGCAAGGCGGCGACGCACGCGGGGATGAGCTTACCCGTGGTCATGATTCGTTCCGTCGTGAAACGGGGTGGGAGCGGGTCGCGGGGAGCCACGCCGACAGACGAACCGTGTTCGGACGGAGGCCCCCCTCCAAACCGTACGATCGGCAGAACCCGCCGAGAACTGCAGTAAAACTGCGGTGGCTCTTCCGCGATTTTAGTGGCTTGCGGGCTGGCGTCGGCGAGGTTTTTTCAGGCATCGCTGCGATGTCCGAATGTTGAATGAAGTATGCTGATCG